>CBFGOM010000292.1:0-5550 GCA_965650385.1 uncultured Oscillatoriaceae bacterium | reverse complement strand
GGGGTTAAATATGATGCCCGTCGTGGTGTGATTGTTGATGATTATTTGCAAACTACTAATCCGCGCATTTATGCGGCTGGAGACATTTGCATGAACTGGAAATTTACCCATGCAGCAGATGCGGCGGCGCGAATTGTAATTAAAAATACCTTGTTTTCTCCCTTTGGGTTAGGACGAAGTAAACTGAGTAGTTTAGTAATGCCTTGGGTGACTTATACTGATCCAGAGATTGCTCATGTGGGATGGTATGAGCGGGAGGCACAAGAGAAGGGTTTAGAAACCAATACGATTACGATTCCGTTTTCTAGTGTCGATCGCGCTTTGGCGGATGGAGAAACGGAAGGCTTTGTCAAAATCCTACATAAACGCGGTTCTGACCAGATTTTAGGGGCAACTATTGTGGCGCGTCATGCCGGGGAAATGATTAGTGAGATTACCTTGGCGATCGCCACTAAACAGGGACTGAGTGCCTTATCTGGCGTGATTCATCCCTATCCCACTCAGGCAGAAGCGATTAAAAAAGCCGCCGATGCTTATCGTCGGACTTTACTCACCCCTCGCACTCAATCTTTACTGAAGCTGTTAACCAAATTCAGTTAACCTATCTCCATTAATCCGCTATTCTTGAGTTAATTGCTGAGTGTTTTGTATTCATTCACCTCGACCTAATTTATGAGCTATTTAGAAACAACCGCCCAATTCTACGCCGAAGCTGCTGACAACCCTCAAGTAGGACTCTGCTGTGTCAGCACTCCACCGCTGCAATTACCGGGGTTAAAAATTCCTGAAATCATGCAGCAGATGAACTACGGTTGTGGTTCCACCGTTCATCCAACCGAGTTATTTGGAGAACCTACCGTTCTTTATATTGGAGTCGGTGGTGGAATAGAAGCGCTACAATTTGCTTATTTCTGTCGTCAACCGGGAGGTGTAATTGCCGTAGATCCAGTGTCAGAAATGCGGCAAGCAGCAATGCGAAATTTACAGCGTGCGGCGGAAGAAAATGAATGGTTTAATCCCGAGTTTGTGCAAATTTTAGCGGGAGATGCCTTTGCCTTGCCGATGCCCGATGCTTCCGTGGATGTGGTGGCACAAAACTGTTTATTTAATATCTTTGAACCCGAGGATTTACAACAGGCATTATCCGAAGCCTATCGGGTATTAAAACCCGGGGGACGATTGATTATGAGTGACCCGATCGCCACCCGTCCCATTCCCCCACATCTCCAACAGGATGAACGGTTACGCGCCCTCTGCTTATCCGGCGCACTCTCTTACGAAGACTACATTCAGCACTTGATTGGTGTCGGGTTCGGTCAAATTGAAATTCGCGCCCGTCGTCCTTATCGGCTGTTGGATACTCAGAATTACAATCTGGATGAACCTCTACTTTTAGAAAGTTTAGATTCTGTCTCCTTCAAAGTGCCAATTCCTGATGATGGCGCTTGCGTTTTTACTGGCAAAACGGCCATTTATGCTGGACAAGAGGCAATGCTAGATGATGGGGCGGGACATTTACTGCAACGGGGAATTCCGGTGGAAGTGTGTGATAAAACTGCGGCTAATTTAGCCCGTAAGTTTCCTGGAAATCTGATGATGATAACTCAATCTACTTGGTATTATACCGGCGGCGGATGCTGCTAAGAACATAAAAATGCCCCCAAATCTGATAGGATCATTAGAGAAGAATTAAGAGGATATCTTGGGTGGGAATTAGTGCAGTCATCTGTTTTTTAGGTATCACTCCTCCCCTAGCGGAAAGTGTGGGAGATTCAGCCGGATTCAACCTGCACCAACTGCTCCTAAATGCGTTAACTTGGATTGAAGGTTTGGGGGTGGTAGGCGGTATTGCGTTTATCGCCATTTATATTGCAGCAACGGTTGCCTTTTTACCCGGGTCAATTCTAACGTTGGGTGCAGGGGTTGTGTTTGGTGTGGCACTGGGTTCAGTGTATGTTTTTATTGGGGCAACCTTGGGGGCGATCGCCGCATTTTTAGTCGGGCGCTATCTGGCAAGAGGGTGGATTAGCCAAAAAATTGAAGGCAATCAAAAATTTGCGGCGATTGATCAAGCAGTTGCCAGAGAAGGATTAAAAATTGTCCTGCTGACTCGTCTTTCCCCGATTTTTCCTTTTAATCTCTTGAATTATGCTTTCGGGATTACAGGGGTTTCTTTAAAAGACTATGCCTTGGGTTCAATTGGCATGATTCCGGGAACCGTGATGTATGTTTATATTGGTTCTTTAGCCGGGGATTTAGCTAGAATTGGTACCGAAAATCAACCGACTAATCCAACTCTTCAATGGGTCATTCGCATCTTAGGCTTACTCGCTACGGTTGGAGTTACTCTCTATGTCACCCGCATTGCTCGCAAAGCCTTGGATGAAAAAGTTGCAGATTAATCAATCAATTTAAACAATTATTTCGGAAGATTTTATCATTTCTGATAAAATCATACAGCACTTCTCAATCAATTAAATTAGGGGTTCCAACCTGAACGCCTTGATATCAACTCAATCTGATTCTCTAGTGCGGTTAGCAATGATTGAGGGGGTCTGTGTTAGGAACTTAAGGGATTAATTTAATCAAAAATAATAATAGTGATTAAATGAAGACGGGGGTAAATTAGATTAAATTAGAGTCGAGATGAGGGAATTGGGTGTTGAAATTCCTCTGGAGATAGATGACAGGCGGGGTTCCAGTAGAGAAACTGAGAGTAAATTCTCAGATAAAATAGAGGGACAACGTTTTATGAATCATCGACCTAGAAACCCAACCCCACGCGATCGCCAGGTAGCAGAGGAAGCCATCTCTCACGAAGAGGCTAATTTTCCCGAAACTCCAACAGGACGAAAACTGGTCAGACAAGCCCAAATGATTGGCGGATTTTTCCTATTAATTGTGGCTGTCCTGTTTGGACTCATGGTGGCTTCTTTTCCAACCGGAGACGAACCCTCGACTAATTCGGATACCCCCAATCAAATCACGCCGTAAGAACCCTTAAAATCGCTCTATTCAACCCCAATCAACTGCGAGTTTCAAGGGCGATCGCCCTCGGAACCTGGAGGCAAGGTTGTGGATTGATTCGCGATCGCCTGGAGGTATATTTTTTGGCTTTTCTTAACCTTAAACATCAACAAATCGGGGGGAGTTCGGTCTTTAAACGAACCCCCCCGACCGTTAAAACTTAAACGGCGATCATCACACCATCATAGCAATGCCATTTTGATTGATTGCCTCCTCGACCAACAACTGAGCTTGCCCCGAGGTATAAACATTGTAAGTATCGTTGCCGATCACCTCAGTACCCCCAGAAACCCAATTGCCCGATGCCGTCACCGTATTCGTCGGTTCCCCAGTCACAATCACACGATTGCGCCGATCTGAAAGGTGAAGAACATGAATCTGATCCAGGGTCAAGCTATTGTTGCCACCATTGAGATCAATCATCTCAATGTCATTAATCCGATTATCAGGAACCGTCCTCAAATCGAACGCGAAATTATCCCCATCCAACCGTAGAGTATCCTCTCCACTGCCGCCCTCTAGGCGACGGAAATCACTATCAGCGATCGCGATGAGATGGTTTCCCGAACCGCCATAGATGACGTCAGCACCTCCGGCACCAATCAGGGTATCATCCCCTTGTGCGCCGACGATCACATCGGCTCCCGTAGTGCCCGTGAGCGAATCGTTACCCAGTCCGCCATGCTGGGTGACAGCACCCGTGAAATCGCCACCATAAATGATATAGGTTTCCCCAGCATTTTCTCGGGTCCCGTTGGGACTATCACCTTCGGGAGCACCAACGAGGACATCATCAAACCCGTCGCCATTGACATCCCCAGCGCTGACCGATCGCCCCGTCCGATTATTAGCCTCAATCCCATAGAGGGTAAACCCGTTGGTGCCATCCATATCGGCCAAATTGAGGGAGGCGCTAAAGGTGGTTCCGCCAAAGAGGACGTAACTTTGTCCCGCTTCCTCTTGACCCTGCAAACCTGGTGCTTGGGAAGCATTGATAATTAGGTCATCATAGCCATCGCCGTTGATATCTCCAGCATTAGAAACCGATCTGCCGCTCAAATCACCAGGATTGATACCTGAGATAGTAAACCCATTGGTTCCATTCAGATTTGCCAGGTCAATGGTAGCTGGTAAGTTAGTAGAACCAAAAATGACATAACTCTCCCCAGCTTGATTATTAGCTCCTTGAGCGCCAATAATCATATCATCCAAGCCATCGCCGTTGATATCTCCGGCGTTGCTTAGTGCTCTGCCGCTCAAGTCACCAGCATTGACCCCCTCAATGCGGATACCATTCGTACCGTTGATTTCCGCCAGGTCAATCGAGGCATTAAAGGTAGGACGTCCATAGACTAGATAGGTTGCTCCAGCGGCTTGCTCGTCATCGTCATCGGCTTCAGGAGCACCAATGAGCAGGTCATTATAACCATCGCCGTTGAGATCGCCAGCACTTCGAGGCGATCGACCACTACGCTCACCCGCCTGAGCGCCGAAAACCGTAAACCCATTCGTTCCGTTGAGTTCTAAGTTGGCAAGGTCCATCTCGGGATCAAAGGTAAAGTTAGATCCCCCAAAAATGACATAAGTCTCTCCCGCCTCCGGCCTTTCATTATTAGGCCCATCGGCACTAAACGCGCCAATCAGTAGATCATCGACGCCATCGCCATTAATATCACCCGCATGGACATCCCGACCACTTTGGTCTCCTGCTTCGCGGCCAAAAATAGTAAAGCCATTGGTACCGTCCAGGGTCGCTAGGTCGATGGGGGCATCAAACTGATTACCACCAAAAATAACATAAGTTTCTCCTGCTTCCGGCCTTTCGTTATTAGGCCCATCAGCAAAGCGCGAGGCCACCATCACATCATCAAAGCCGTCGCCGTTGAGATCTCCGGCATTGCTGACCGCTCGTCCGATCGCGTCGTCTCTGTCAATACCATAGATTGCAAAGCCATTGCTGCCGTTCAAGTCCCGTAGATCTATTTGCGGACCGATGTCGGGACCCCCGAAGAGCACATACCCTCGACCCGCGCTGCGGGTGCCGTCAGGGCGATCGCCAAAGCGCGTCCCAATCAAAATGTCATTGAAGCCATCGCTGTTGATATCCCCCGCAGACGAGATATTTCTCCCGCTTAAATCCCCGGCGTTTTCACCATAGATAACCAATCCCCCGTAGCCTGATGTCATGTTGCCTAAGCTAATATCTGGGGCCGGAAGGGGCGAAATTGCCTCCGCAAATGCTACCTCTCCATCCGGTTCTCCTTGGTCAAATGATGCAACCCGGGCGCGATTGGGAATTGTCCCCCAGCGTGAGAGAATACCCGAGACAGTCAGGGTCGTGGTTTCTCCCCCTTCTAAACGAGAAATGGTCCAAACATTCGCAGTGGGGTCATAGCTGTTCCCTTCCGTCGGAGTGAAGGTAATATCACTTAACCAGTTGGGTAACGATTCATTCACCGTGATTCCCGTAGCTGGCATCCCCCCTTGATTCGTTAGGGTGACGGTATAGCTGAGTTCTTCTCC
>CBFGOM010000291.1:0-5588 GCA_965650385.1 uncultured Oscillatoriaceae bacterium | reverse complement strand
GAACTCTGTTGTTTTCCATAGCCTCTACTCAACCCTGAGCAAAAAAATTGTGAACCCCGATTCCTTTGAAAGGATTGTTTTGTGTGATTTTGATGGGACCATTACCACGGAAGATACTTTCGTGAAGATGATGCAGGAGTTCACGCCGAAACTGGCGCGAGAACTCCTGCCGGAAATCTATGCTTTGCGCTTAACCCTGCGCGATGGCGTGCGACAGACCCTGGAATCGATTCCCACAGTGCAATACCCCGATATTTTGGCGTTTATGGAGGGGGAACCGATTCGACCTGGATTTGTGGAGTTTCTGGATTTTTTGGAACAACAGGAAGTACCGATCGCGATTGTTTCTGGGGGGGTGCGGGGAATGGTAGAGACAGTGTTAGGGCCTTTGAAACACCGGGTTTTAGCCATTCATGCAATTGAGTTAGATCTCGGTGCAGAGTATCTCCGGGTGTATTCCGAGTTTGAAGGGGGGACGGAATTGGTGAATAAGGTTGCGGTGATGAGGCGGTATTCAGCGGGGGAAACCGTGGCGATCGGAGATTCGGTAACGGATTTGAATTTAGGGATGGAAGCGCAGGTGGTGTTCGCGCGCGATCGCCTTGCTACCTATCTCACCGATCGCCAAAAACCTTATGTGGAGTGGCATGATTTTTTTGACCTGCGAGACTGTCTTGATCGCCGGTGGAATTCTATCTAAGTGACATCGCCAGGACGTCTCAATCATAAAGCGTGACTTATGTGAGAAGATAGCACAGAAGTCACGCTTTATTTTTACCAGTATTGTTCAATTGTAACAACGAGATTTACTTGCTCTACGTTTGGTTTCTTCGTGCCAATAGGCGGTGAGAATTTTAGGGTCCGGAGGACCGATTAGACAGACGACTCGCAGACCCCGGAGAACATCGATGAACTTCGCATAAGGGGTTCTTTCCAAGCTGCGATCGTTCAGAGTATAAACTAATGCACCTCGGCTGAATGTCTTTTTGCCGTAAGTTAACGCCACGGTAATCATGGCATTACTGATCGCACGTTGCTGTTGTCTGCGCTCTAAATGATTGAGGTCTTTGCGGCGATGGACCGCACCCAATAAACCGATCGCTTCGATATTGGAATCGCCTTCAATCATAGCGGTGAGCTTTCTGTTCGCATCCATTGGTACCACTCCTGGGAATAATTTACTTGAGACCTGGGAAAAAATAAATTCAGTTTCATGCACATAAAAAAATGAATGTAACGAGGATTGAACGGGAGTTCCCCGGTTCAATCAGAACAATTGAGGGAAAACTGGATTTGGATTCGGGGCCTTATTTAACCCGTGATCAGGTCAAGGAGACCTTAACCCATTCCCAAAATTCTGGTGAAACAAGCGGCGATCGCCTAGGGAGTAGAAGCCCATGTTTTGAGTTAGGAAAAGTTCACCAGCAACTTTTTCCTAGAATCATCCCTTTCTCAAGAATGCCCTTGCGTTCTAACCCAATCGTAAATTGAGCCAAAATTCGTTGCAATTCTTAAAAAACCTGACCTCTATTTACGATCAAACCGCAGAGGGTAACTGTCTTTAAATTGACAAAGTGCTCTCAAGAGCAAACGGACCCTGAGCGATTTCCCTTGTCGGTTATGCTTTTTATCATAAGCAACCCTGGGGTGAGTCCCTCTGTTCTTAGGGACGGTTTGTTAATCGTCATAGACGAAAGGGGATGTTAAGAGGTTGCCAGTGGGAGATTCCACCCCCCGGTTGTCACCACAAAGCCTTGCGGGGTCAAGGAAAAGAAGCGATCGCCTCAGATTATGCCGTTTTTAGAACTGGGCGATCGTCCTCTTGTGGGGACATCCCATCCGCCTCAAACTCCGGACCCGAAACTGAGGAGAGTCCCCACAGTTTTGGGACCTCAAAGCATTTCTTCCAAAAAGTAACCTCCCCTTAAACTAAAGGGAGGTTGGGGAACTCAAACATCAGAAACTGGAACGTTTAACCCCTCTGTAAGCTCTGGGTTTCACCCGTTAAGCAACCGGATAGGGAGAGGTCAACAAGTCTAAATGCTTGGTTAACAAGCTTAGAAATAGCCCCACATCAGTAACCACTCCCGTGGATTCAACGGAACCGCGATCGCTGAGTTTTGTAACCACTGCCGGATTGATATCAACACAAACCATCTTCACCCCAGAAGGTGTCATGTTACCCACCCCAATCGAGTGCAACATCGTTGATAACATCAAAATCATCTCAGCCCCTTCCAGCAGCTTCGCATACTCTTCCTGGGCTTTAATTAAATCCATTTGAGTATCAGGCAACGGTCCGTCATCTCGGATGGAACCCGCCAGAGCAAACGGCACATTGTGCTTCACACATTCATAAAATATACCGCTCTGGAGCGCACCTTGTTCCACCGCTTTCGCAATACTGCCATAACGGCGAATGGTGTTAATCGTTTTCAAATGGTGTCGATGTCCACCTCGGACTGCAACACCGCGCTTCATGTCCACCCCGAGGGACGTTCCCATAAACGCTTGTTCCATATCGTGAACGGCGATCGCATTGCCACCGAGCAATCCCTGGATATACCCTTCCCGAATTAACCGGGTCAAGTGTTCACCGCCGCCGGTATGAATCACCACAGGTCCAGCCGTCACCACCACCTTACCGCCGCGATCGCGAATTTGCCGCAATTCCCAAGCGACTTGTTCCACCACCAATTCCACCCGACGCTCACTGGAGACCCCGGACGACATAAAGCTGAATTCCTGGTTGTTGCGTTGTTCTCGCGCTCCTGCCTTCCGAACTGTGCGGATTCCAGCCACATCCACCACCACCGACTCACCCAGTTCCAAATCCCGTAGGAGCTTGCATCGAGCTACCGGCCCTTGCGGGGTTTGCACCACAGCGATCGCGCCATCCATGCGATGATTCAGCACCCGCACCCACTCGCCCTTGATCCGCACTTCCGTGGGATAAATCGTAGTGACATAGAAATCATCTGGCGCCACCCCACGTTGTTGGACCGGTTCGAGTTTCGCATCCCGCTCATCTTGGGGCAAGTCCACAGCACCCAAGTCAATCAACTGGGCTAAAATCTCTTCCATCACCCCATGAGAAGGCGCTGAGACTTTCACCTCGGCAGTGGAGGTACTCTGCCGTTGCTCTCCCAAGTTAAAATTCAGCACTTGGAAACTGCCGCCCCCTTCAACAATGGTATCTAGGGCCCGGTTGATTAATCCCGTATCCAGGAGATGTCCTTCTAGGCGAATTGTCCGACTTTCAACAGGTTCATTGGCATGGACATTTTCCCTGACGGGTTCGGTGGTTCGCAGGGTCAGACATTTCGCGGCCCCACCTGCTTTCAAGAATTCGCTGAGGGTGGTTTCAAACACCTCAAATCCGACCGTTTTGAGCCGTTGTTTCAGGTCATCGCTGACCTTGTTCATGATTACTTTGTCATCAACATTGACCGCATTGCAGGCAAAGTTTACGGCATCTGCTTCTCCGATGGCAATCCGTTTTTCGGCGGGAACGCGCATTTCAATGATGCGGTTGGAGTAAAAGTCAAAAGCTGGGGGATAATACAGTAAATACCCGCGATTGAGAGGACAAAAGCAGGTATCTAGGTGATAGAACCGTTCATCAGCTAATTGAAGAGAGATGACTTCGATATCTAACCATTTGGCAATATAAGAGTGCGAATCCAGTTCAGAACGGAACCCGTATCCTGCCCAAAGCCAACGTCCTTCGCGATCGAGCAGGGCATCTCCGGCCCCTTCAAAAGGTAAATCTTTAGGAAGTTCGTAGACGGTGTACCCTTGGGCTTCAAACCACTCTTTGAAATAGGGTTCTTCCCCTTGGCGTTCTTTGTGGAAAAAGCGACTGAGGACGACTTTTTTGCCCAGAACTAATCCGGCGTTGGCGGTAAACACCATATCAGGCCAACCGGGTTGGGGATCGACGAGTTCAACCAGGGCGTGGTCTTTGATGATGTGGAACAGGTTGTGCCACTGCTCTGTGGCGCGATCGCGAGAGGATTTGTGGATGTTGCCCTCCATCCAGGGATTAATCACATAATCCACCTCATAGTGATTGGGGGGACACATCAGGATACGAGTCTCAGAATTCATAATTTGCGCTATATTCGGTAAGTAATGTTACAGATTTGGGATTCAGTGATTTTTGTAGCAGCAAGACAAAACCCCTCTTTTTTTACCTAAAAAAGAGGTTGTTTCAGAACGAATTCGTCTGAGCTATGTCATAACAGCCAATTCTTTATCTTATCACAAGATAGTAATAAGTTTTTTAGGTAAAAAAAATAGTCCCTTTTAACGGGAAGCGTGAAGTTCTGCTTGAAATAGGGAAGCCCGTTGGGTCGAATCTTTTAAGAAAGGGTTGTGATGGCAAGGGAGAAAGGCTTAACCTGGATGCAATGGAGGGCGATCGCACCCTGGGTCTAGGGAGGGAAAGCCGTTGGAGTGAATGCTTCTGAATGGCGGATTGAGTAGAGAAAAAAAACCCCCCTAGCCGAAGCTAGAGGGTTCGTCAATCAGGGTGCATCTATATTATTAAATTCTAGTCAGCGGGGGTTTATCCGGAAAATAGTGCAAGTTTTTTTAGGAAGATAAGTAGTCAGATGAAGCGAAGGCGATCGCCTGTAAGCTGGATTGACAAGTCTCCCGAAAACCCAGCGATCGGCTTTGATAACTCCTTGATTCTCAGACTTTTACCTCTAAAAATCTAGCTGAGGATTTGCGGACTTCGACGGAAAAAAAATCCCCTAGCTTCTCGCCAGGGGGACTCTCAATCAGGGTGCATCCAATTCGTTAATTCCCCCTTAGACTGTACCCATCCGGGAAAGACTTGAAAAGAGAAACACTTGATTCCACTCTCCCGCCAGAATCACCGCTTCTCCGGGTGATTCTGAACCCAGTTTTTATGAAAGGCGATCGCACTCAGACTAGAGATTTCCCAGATGTACCCCCCTTGACAGCACCTGGGGATTGGGGTATCTTGTATCTTTAGCGTGCATTCTCATCAGTACAACTATCAAACTGTCGTAATCTCTATTGCAATGAGTGCCGACATCTACACCCGCAGATTACAGACTGGGTAACTGTCCTGCGCGGATGGCACAGGGAAGTCATTGACGCATCTACCAACAAGAGAAAGGATTTAGCTCACGTCTGAGGGCAACAATCTCTTTGTTTTGCTCTTCTTCTCTGTAGAGAGAAATTTTTGAGGAATCATTGTCAGGTGTCGCCGATTTAAATTGGAAAGTAGAAAATTACGAAACCCTGGGAGTGCGAGCATCGAGCTTTGCTCACAGGACACAATTTAAATAGCGAATCACTTAAAGCACCATGAAAAGTCTGGAGTTTGAGTATCCAAGACTGAGATAGAAAAATATCAAGGCGAGTTCCCAAACACATCAATCAGATGTGGGCGCGATTGCCTCGGGGTTGCATTTGCACAAATAGGTTGAGAGTTGGGGCAGAATTTATCAAGCCAATGCTGATGATTCCGTTTATTGTGCAAAATCTGAATGCGATCGGCCAGACCGATGAAGGAGCGATCGCTCCCTCAGTGATCTCAATGCTATTGGGAT
>CBFGOM010000290.1:0-5666 GCA_965650385.1 uncultured Oscillatoriaceae bacterium | reverse complement strand
TTTCCAGGTAATCTGCCGTAATTGAGAAAAGACTCAGGGCCATAGTTCTCCCAGACCCCCAAAAAGCGATCGGTATCGTCAATCGGAGGTACAGGAATTTCTGCAGCAGTCGCCCCTTCCCCATAATCTTGCATTACCACTACCCAGGTAGGCACTTGTACGGGATATCGTTCCGTGAGGAGATTGGGGACAACAGGTGCACTAGGTTCATTCCACTCCCCTTGAAATTCCCAGCCCCAACGATAGGGAATTTCTGCCAACGCCAGCAAATCTCCGAGTTCTGTCCCATCGAGGGTAATTTGTGCTTTGACCCTAAAATCTTGAAAACAAACCCCTGCGATCGCATTCCCATCCCGTAACACTTCCACAGGAACTTGACCAGAAACCCAGTGTAAATTTGGCAGTTCTTTCACCCAATCTGCAAAAATTTGGGCCGCAGTGCGTGGGTCAAAGGTAAAAAAACTCACCCACCCATGATCCAACCCTTCTACTTGACGAGATTGCAAAGACTTTAAAAAAGCACCCCATAATCCAGTTTGAAATGCCGCTAGTTCATTCCCATCAGGGGCCGTTACCCCTGCACTGGTGAGCATTCCTCCCAACCACGGAAATTCGCTGACTAAAACCGTTTGAACACCACGGCGCGCCGCTTGAATTGCAGCAACAGTCCCCCCCGTACTGCCACCCACCACTAAAACATCAGCTTGAATTTCGTCCATATAGTCATATAGATAGAGATTAAACGTCACGAGAGAAAATCCCAAGGGCGATCGCGCTTCAGTTACAAGATATGAGTAGGGATGCGATCGCTCAGACAAAACCTTACTTTTCTATAAGGGACCTGAAGGTGATCGCCTTCAGGAGTCAGAACCCGCGTGTTAAGCTAAATTCATCCAAACTGTCCACCCGCCAAGCTTTCTGGAGGTCAAAATGTCCACTTCAACTACTCAAGATTTAATTGAAACGGCGATCGGTCAACTCCAACAGCTACCCCCTCAGCAGCAGCAACAAGTCTTAGGCTACATTGAATTTTTGGCTCAAAAATACATCGAACCTCAACCCCCTAAACCGCGCATCCCTGGCTTACATCGCGGGATGGGTTGGATCAGCGATGATTTCAACGATCCCATTCCCCCTGAGTATTGGAGTGAACCCTCATGAAACTGCTCCTTGACACCCATACCTTTATTTGGTGGTCACTAACTCCTGAAAAGCTTTCCAACAGAGTTAGCAGCTTATTAGCTGACCCTAGCAACGACTTAATTCTCAGTGTTGCGAGCATTTGGGAAATGCAAATCAAATTGCAACTAGGGAAATTAAACCTAGAGTTGCCCTTGAGGGAGTTAATCGAAACCCAACAACGAACCAATAATCTCCAACTTCTTCCCATCCAAGTCAGCCATGTCTGGACGCTGGAAAACTTGCCAATTCCTCACAAAGACCCCTTTGATAGAATTTTAATTGCGCAAGCTACAGTAGAACAGCACTCACTACTTAGTAGTGATGCTATCTTCGATGCTTATCCCGTGAATTGAGTCTCCGAGGGTAAGTTAGAGGTTTTAAAAATAATTAAAGAGGAAAGCACAAGTTTTTAGAGGGGTCAATCAGCTTAGTCATGAAGAGATTCCCCTGCCAGAACTCGCTTCTGATGAGGTGTTGGTACAAGTCAAGGTTGTGTCAATCAGATATCAAAAAAATTCGGTATCCACTCTACGAACCCCCACGAATTTTCGGACATGAAACGGCAGGGGTGATTTCTGCCCTAGGAAACCGTGACAGGATAGCACGTAGTACAGTGAGTGGTAGTGATGCACCATATTCCCTGGATGCATTGCACCTACTGTCTGAATGAAAACTTTAATGGTGGGCTGATTCCCATTCTTGATCACGTCACCTTTGAGCAAGCGAGTTTTGTGGAACCCACAAACTGTTAATTAAAAGCCATAAAAAAAGCCCGAGTAGAACCTGGGCAAACCGTGTTGATAACAGGAAGTAGGGTCCCTTAGACTGATGTTTGTGATGCTGGTGAAGTATTTTGGCGCGAGGGTGATCGCCACAGATTTAATCCCCTCTCACTGAGAGAAACCCATAGAACTGGGAGCGGAACCAGCTTGTGATGCTCGTACCCCTGACTTTGCGGATCAGGTGAAAGAACGTATGGGGGGAATGGGAGTGGATATAACTAGTGTGGGAGTTCGGAGCGAGCGGGCCTTTTTCCAGGCCCTCGACTGTACTCACAAAGGGGGAAAATTTCTATTTTTTGCCGAATTTCCTAATGAGGTGGAAATTCTAATTAATCCCAATATTTTATATCGCTGCGAAATTGACTTGATGGAAAGCTACAGTTCCAGCTATCGAGTTCAAGGGTGAGCAGCAGATATTGTTTTTAAAAAACGGATTGACGTGGATAAAGTGGTGAGAGACAAATATCGCCTGAATGAATTAGCTCCTGCGGTAGAAACAGCAGTGCAATCTACGGTAGAGACTTATAAGATTTTGCTCTATCTCTAAGAGTTATCCCTGGAAATCATTTCCGGCAAGGAGAGAGAACTTAGGCTTTATAGAAATGGAGAGGCCATTCGAGCATCGCACCTCCATTTCTATGGCAATATTTTCCAGGGGGTTGGGGTACGCCACTATATCATCGAAATTAAAACTGTAGTCGTGATCGCAGTATCATGTCGGCTTCTCAACTTGCATTAATAGAACCCACGGAGATTCCCTTCTACCGAACCAAGATAAACTGCCCTGTGATGATGGTATTCCAATGAAAACCCTGGCGCATAAACTGCAAATGGATTTATTGGTTGATTCCCTGTGGATTTGGCTGAAAGACCGTAATACCTTTACGGGGGGCAATAGGTTTGTTTACTATCGTCTCGCCCAAGTACGAAAGGGCAATTTCAAAGCGCCTGATGTTTTCGCGTTCGTCGACGCTCCCTCGCAGCAAACGTAAAGCTGGGGTCGTTTGACAAATCACTGATGACAAATAGAAACCATTTCTAGCAACGAGGAACTTTTCTGAACAGCCCTTGTCTTTTGAGAAACTTCAAAAAAGCAAAAATCTAATCAAGACCTTCGCTAATTTAGTAAGGTCTGGCTCCCTAGGGAGGTTGATAAATAAAATAAAGCCCCAACTAGATAAGCGGTTGCAAATCTAACTCAATAAAACTTCGTAAGGTCTTTCCTTAGGCAGTTTTATGATTTCCTGATGTATGTCCGTAAGCTCAAAATGGGCTGTTGAGATTCATAACTCTAAATATCTGAAGAGAGGATTTTTTTGCCCTTTAAGAAAGGATGGGATAAATTCAACATAAAAATGAAAAATTATTAGGGGACCTTTTCTGTCACTTAAGGGCAAATTAAAGATTTGGTGTCATTTCACGCAACAAGAGATTAAGCTTTTAATCGGGTTTGACGTAGGAGAGATAAACAGCGTTTATTATCAAAATTTATGTAAAATTTTTAAATATTAATCATTCATCCAGCCCAGCACGACATAAACATGTAATATGTACCCATACCTAAGTTTTGAAAACATATCTATAGGAGTCTAGGCGTGGAAGCCAGCGATAGAGAAGTTATTATTCGTCCCGGCAATCAGTCTTTAGTACAAGCAGTACGGGAGTTTTGGGATTACCGCGATTTACTGTATATCCTGGCTGCTAGGGAAGTTAGTGTTAGGTATAAGCAAACAGCGATCGGCATTGCTTGGGTAGTTTTGCAACCATTGATGACCACACTGATATTTACTTTGATTTTTGGTCGCTTTGCAAAAATTCCCTCTGATGGTATCCCTTATCCGGTATTTGCTTACTCAGCATTGGTGTTATGGGGGTTATTCTCTCAAGGACTGACTAGGGCGGGAGAAAGCATCATTGCAGATGAAAGATTGATTACCAAAGTTTACTTTCCTCGTCTGGTAATTCCCTTCGCGGCTGTAGGTTCCGCTTGGATTGACTTTGCCGTATCCCTGTTTATCCTTTTGCCCCTGACATATATATATGGACTCAGACCAACGCTCAGCTTATTGTTAATTCCTGTTGTGATGGTTGTGGTGATGATATTAGCTGCTGGTATGGGAACATTATTAGCCAGTTTGAATGTCCGTTATAGAGATTTTCGCTATCTGACTCCATTTCTCATCCAGATTTGGCTATATGCTTCGCCCATTGTCTATCCAGTCAGCATTGTTCCCGATTCTGTCCGTATGTGGTACTATCTAAATCCAATGGCAGGGTTGATTGAGACATTTCGCTTTGCTGTCACGGGACAGGGAAGTTTTAGTTGGATAGGATGTGGGATTAGTGCTGTCACTTCTGTTGTTATGTTTGTTATTGGCTTAACATTCTTCAGGCAGGTCGAGCGAAGTTTTGCAGATTTTATCTAGGGATGAGCATGAAACCAATTATCTCGGTTAGAGACTTGGGAAAAATGTATCGCATTCGTTCGGAGGAAAAGAAGCGATATCTAACCCTTCGGGATGAGTTAGCTGAGGGGTTTGGAAAACTTTGGAACGGAAAATCGGGTCAATGTCAAGTAGAAGAATTTTGGGCATTAAAAGAGATTGATTTTGATATCTACCCTGGGGAAGTAGTTGGCATTATTGGGCGAAATGGTGCGGGCAAAAGTACCTTATTAAAGATTTTGTCCAGAATTACCCCACCCACAATAGGAGAAGCAATATTACGAGGACGAGTTGGTTCCTTGTTGGAGGTAGGAACTGGGTTTCACCCAGAACTTACTGGAAAAGAGAATATTTACCTCAGTGGTGCAATTCTGGGAATGAGTAAGACGGAGATTAAGAGAAAATTTGATGAAATAGTCGCATTTGCCGAAGTAGAAAGATTTATTGATACGCCTGTTAAGCGCTATTCTTCAGGGATGTATGTAAGATTAGCATTTGGAGTAGCGGCTCATTTGGAACCAGAAATTTTGATTGTAGATGAAGTCCTTGCTGTTGGTGATGCTCAGTTTCAAAAAAAGTGTTTAGGAAAAATGGGGGAGGTGGCAAAAGGAGGACGAACAGTATTATTCGTAAGTCATCAAATGGGTGCGATCGCTCAATTGTGCAGTCAAGCTCTTCTTTTGAACCAAGGAAGTATTGTGGAACAAGGAGATCCACAATATGTAATTGGCCGTTATCTTAAGGAAGCAACAGCAGAAAGTCAGTATTCAATTCCTGCTCTGACTTCTTTAGATAAAGAGATGTATATTACCCAAGCTCAGGCTCTAAGTAATCAAGGAGAAGTAACTTCTAATTTTAGTCACAAGGAAGAAATTTTTGTTTTTATTAAATACCGCATCAATAGATTTATTCCAGATACAGAAATAGGATTTAACATTAAGGATGTCAAAAATAGAATAGTTTTTCGCACCGAGACCGTGATTACCCACTTACAGTCTGGTAAAAACGAACCAATAATAAAAGCAAAAATTCCATCGGGTTTATTAGTGCCAAATCAATATTTTTTAACTTTATTTATTCACTTGCCGTTCGTAAAAATCGTTGATTTGGTGGAAGATGCTTTTACAATTACGATAGTTGATGCAGGTTCAAAGTTTGCTAGGTATGACGGAAAAGTAGATTACGGTTGTGTATTTGTTGAATGTGAATGGAGTTACGAGGCTTAATTGATGGCGGAGACACTAGGTTCTTTATGTGA
>CBFGOM010000289.1:0-5761 GCA_965650385.1 uncultured Oscillatoriaceae bacterium | reverse complement strand
CTGGTTTCCCGTCTGGGTGATGGCAGGATCAGCAGCGATCGCCACCAATGCCACAGGTAAAACCCATTTCATGCTTAATTTCAACAGTTTCATTGTGAGATTCCTTTAATAAAAAAGTCTATCCTAGAGCCGATCAAACGTAATCCCATAGCCAATCCCCAAAATAAACCTTGTACCATCTCCGGCACTTCCGGTTATATCTGTAATTGCAGGAGAAATCACTAAAGGAATATTTCGGCACGGTACAACAGAGACTCCCAAAGTGAGGTCTTGTCCCGTCCATTCGGCGATCGCACTCACGGGAGGAGCAACCCGTACTGCTACTGAGCCAAACAGCCCCAGAGTCCCTTCATCCGCCTCGATATCAGACTCTGATCGGTACTGTCCACCGCCGACCCCCAGAGTGAGATACAATTGGCTCCAAAGCTTCTCGGGTTCATCTAAAACAAACCGTTTCGTTACCACGCCATACCCAGAGGTTCCTCCATCGGTTTCTCCCCAAGTGAGCGCTCCTTGTACCCCGGCGGCAATGCCAAAATCGTTCGGCAATTGCCGATGTAATTTTAAGCTGATACTGCCATCCTCAAAGGTATCGCCCCATAAATCTGTTACCGTCACACCGACGGTTACACCAATATTTTCCCGAGGATTTCCAAATCCAATACCGAACCCGGCAACTCCATCACTGCTATCTGTAAACCGAGTTCGTTCCTGTAAACCCAACCCAAATCCGGCGCTTCCCCAACCGGCACCATACCCTGAAGGAGTCATGACTGTAATTCCCGGGGAAGCCAGATAGGGCTTGCTCTGAGTGGTAACATCTGTGCGCGGGCGAAAGGGGATCCGTTGGGGAATGAACGGTTGTTCCCCGGGAATCCCCCGATGTAAGGGGGCTCCTGGGCGGGGGGCTGTTTCTTCCGGTGGGGTGGCGGGTTCCCCTTGAGCGATCTCACTTTGGGGATAAACTGTCCCTCCCACAGTATCCAGTTCGAGAAAAAGCACCTCGGCGCGATCGCCTTGAATGGGTGGGAACAATAAAGGCTCCAGATTGGCAGCATCTGCAGAAAATTCCAGCTTATCCCCAAACCCCTGTGCTTGCCAGGGTTCTACCTCACCCGCTTGGGCGACATCAACGGGAAACAAAGTCCCAAGGAGAAGTAACTCAACGATCATACATTTCATTAGTGGCGAGGCTAAACAATAAATACCCCTTTGAGGATTGTACCCCTTCTGCTTTGCAAAATCACATTTTGCTTTCACCAAACTCAAGATAGTGATGTTCCAAATTCATCCCAGGACGAATAATTTAGTTAAAAATACTTATGCTTGTTTCCTCACTTTGGTTCAAAGTGTGACGGCAATCGTAGCAATTTTGACTCAGGCGATCGCCGTCAGGGTCGGGGGTGTTTTATCCCTGATGCAAGTTCCTGATCCAGATCACTCCATCCCTAAAATCTTTGTTTATAGTAAAGCTATCCTACTTAATTACTCTCTACTGCGAGGATATTTAAAACATGAGTAAAGCCGATAAACTCTTCGAGAATCCCACCCTAGATGCTGATATAGCCAGTGGCGTCATTCGTCTTAAACCCCAGGAATTTATTCATGTTTTAGATAATAATACGGGAATTACTCGCCTAGAAGTTGGACCCCAAACTATTACCCTGCGAGATGGGGAACGACTCATTTTAAAACCGCAGCCCTCTATTGTTGTTGCACCGCGCCATTATTGCATCGTTGCTAATCCAGTGATGCGGGATGAACATGGCGAACCCCTCACTGACCCTCGGGGACAAATTAAACTACGTTATGGCGATCGGGAAATTCGTTTATCTCAGGAACCCTTTCCCCTGTATCCGGGGGAAGAACTCGCAGAAAGCGTCACCCAATTGCAAGTCGTGGAAACTAATCAAGCCTTGCGATTGCGTGCTTTAAGGGATTTTAGCGATCCGGTGACTATCGCTGGTGAGACCCCACGAACCCAAATGATTGAGCGGGTTGCTGGGGATGAATGGCTATTTGAAGGACCCGGAACCTACATCCCTCGGGTGGAAGTGGCGATCGTTAAAACGGTGCAAGCTACTATTATTAAAACCAATCAAGCCCTGCGCTTATTTGCCCGCCAAAACTGCATCGATCGCCAAGGAATTAACCGCCGCGCGGGAGAAGAATGGTTAGTCCGAGAAGAAGGGGCCTATTTACCGGGTATTGATGAAGAAATCCTCGGTTTAATTGATGCTTATGTTTTAACCGAACGCAAAGCCTTACATCTCAAAGCAAAACGCAGTTTTCCTGACATTTTCGGACGGCAACGAAAAGCCGGAGATGAATGGTTAGTCACCTTAGAAGATGCAGAAATTCATATTCCTGACGTTTATGAACAAGTCGTGGGAGAAGTCGAAGTCACTACCCTGAATGACCGAGAATGGTGTATTGTTGTAGACCCTATCGATCGCCAAGGTAAACCCCAATTTGGCATGAAAGAAGTCCGGCAAGGGCGACTTACCTTCTTTTTGCATCCCGGAGAATCCCTCCACAATGGTATCCAAAACCTGTATGTGCTGGGGGAACAAGAAGCTTTGTTACTCTGGGCTTGTGAAGCCTTTACCGAAGGGACCCCAGAAAACCCGATTCATCATCAACCGGGGGATTTGTGGATGATTCATGGGCCCCGCGATTATATTCCGCCGGTACAAGTCCATGTCGTTGAAAGGCGCAAAGCGATTCCTTTAGATAAAAATGAAGGAATCTATGTGCGAGATATTCAAACGGGGGAACTGAAGCTGGTGAGTGGACCCCAAGCTTATCTGTTAGCCCCCCATGAAGAATCTTGGGAAAAAGAGTTGCCCCCGGTGGTGGAAGAGTTGTTGCAACGTAAAAGTGACCCATTAGGCGATCGCGGGGAATATACCCGCAGTCGGGAGGAAACCCCAGGAAAAACCCAGAATCAGCGCAAACAACGAGATAAAACTCGGGCGGTTGTCTTTCATATTCCTCAAAATGCCGTGGTGCAAATTCACGACTATAAAGAACGAACGGCAAGGAATGTATTTGGTCCTGATTTAGTGATGTTAGGTCCCGATGAAGCCTTTACTGTGTTAAGTTTATCCGGAGATAAACCGAAACGACCCAATGCAATAAAATCTTTGGCTTTATTATTAGGTCCGGATTTTATGACCGATATTTTCACCGTAGAAACTTCGGATCATGCAAGACTACAATTGCAATTATCCTATAATTGGTATTTTGAAGTCGATAAAAATAACGAAGAACAGGCGGAAAAATTATTTCAAGTTCCTGATTTTGTCGGCGCTGCTTGTAAGGCGATCGCCTCGCGAGTGCGCGGTGCGGTTGCGGGAGTCCAATTTGATGAATTCCACCGCAACTCCGCCCGCATCATTCGGCAAGCTGTGTTTGGTGTGGATGATGAAGGACATATTCGGGAAGATTTCCGATTTCGGTCTAATAATTTGGTCATCACTAACATTGACATTCAATCCGTTGAACCTGTAGATGAAGAGACCTTAAAAAGTCTACAAAAATCCGTACAAATTGCGATTCAAATTACCACGGATGCTCAAGAAGCTGCTGCGCGACATGATGCCGAACGGATTGCCCAACAAGCTAAAGCGAGACTCGAACGACAGGCGATCGTAGATAAAAGCGCCGCCGAAGCCGAACGCCGAAACTTGCTGGAATTAGAAGCAGAAAACGCCGCTATTTCCTCCACAGGACAAGCCACTGCTGAAGCCCGCGCCAAAGCCGAAGCTGCGCAAATTCAAGGGCAATTACAAGTGAATTTAGCCACTCAAGAAGCCGAAGCGACTCGCATCCGTGCCGAAGTCGAACTCGCCCAACTGCGATCGCGCCAAGAAGCCGAATTTGCCCATCAACAAGCCCTTACCAACTTAGAAATAGAAAAAGCCCAACGCATGGCAGAAATTACCAGTACCGAATTCGCCGAAAAAGTAGCCGCCCTAGGACCGGAAACCATACGGGCGATCGCCCAAGCGGGACCGGAAATGCAAGCCCGACTCTTAGCGGGATTAGGTTTACAAAGTGTATTAATTACTGACGGCAAAAGTCCGATTAATTTGTTCAATACTGCTAATGGTTTAATCGGAGGCGTACCCTCTAATTTAGGAGGAAATGGGAGAGAATAGACCTATTTCCTCTTGCTCCCCCTTTCCTCGCAGGTAAGGGGGAGCAAGAGGGAATAAAGCCTGTGACATGGCTACACTATAAAAGATTTTTCATTTGATTTAACTTCTATTGAACATCCTAAAAAAATACTCTCAGTTTAAAGAAGAAACAATAAATTGTCTGAAAAGCAACGTTTTAAAACCCACAATCAGGATTGAGAGAGAGTCGCCAATCTCGGTTAAAACCCGAACCAAATGTTTCATAGCTGTAGCCAAGGCGATAGGGAAAATGTCCCAGAGGAATCGTGAGAGGGTCTACCCCATTGTACCCATCATCCTTATAAGGGAGAGAAGACCAACCGACTTGTTTTTCAAACTCTGCATAATCCTCTTCATTTAATTCTTCTGAGTTATTTCTCCTTGCTTTTAATAGGGAACTCTGAACACTAAAACCAAATCGGTTATTAGAATATTTACGCCATAACCGATCAATCTCTTCTAGTTCAGAACAGGGAATCTCCGAGATTAATAGAGAAGCAGTGGCGCTTCTGGTATCTTCTCGATAAGGTGCTAGGACCTCTAAGGTTTTCCAGTCTGCTGTAACCCATTCTTTCAGGCGTAAGGCATCAATGATTCGGCAGTATTTCAAGCGATGGGTAATCGATGCCACACCGTTCCAAACCCCACCACTCACCCCATTCCCCGTTGTAGCCGGTAAGTGGCCCTTGGGGGCAGATTTAGAGAAGTTAAGTGTGTCATAAGTCCGCCACTGACCCTGCTTACGCCAGCCAACGCGATCGCCAAATTTTTCGGCAATTTCTGGGGTATAATTGCCAATAACTCCACCAACGGATTCCCAAATCTCCTGTTGCTGGATGAAGCCAAAGCGATTATCGC
Source organism: uncultured Oscillatoriaceae bacterium (assembly GCA_965650385.1). Taxonomy (GTDB): domain Bacteria; phylum Cyanobacteriota; class Cyanobacteriia; order Cyanobacteriales; family Laspinemataceae; genus Laspinema. The sequence goes on along the minus strand of CBFGOM010000289.1, from coordinate 722 downwards.
TGTAGTAATCCCATAGGTAGGCTAAACTGCGCAAATCTTCACAATCCAGTTGTTCTACATCTGCTTGACTTAACCACCCTTCCTGTTCCCGTTGGCTAATTTTTAATAGAATCTGAAACGTTTCGCGATCGGCAGCTTTCCAATCCCGATCTCTCAACAAAGATTGTAAGGGTTTATAGTTAATATTTGCTGTGGATATGAGCGAAAATCCCGGGTCTGGTTTAGGACCCGTTTCCCACACACAGGATGGCAAACTCAACCCCAAAATTAGGACAGTCGCCCTCATTGTTTTTCCAGCACAAGAGTGGATGATCGGTCGAGTAAATCGACAGATTTTATAAGCTTCAATCAGAATTCGTTTCAACCCCATACTCTTCAAAGGTAAATCCTAAATCAATTCAAATTCAGGGAGGTTAAATTGGCCCGCTTGACTCACAAAAAGTCTGCCCCGCTTCTTCGCATTTTCTTCCATCCGGGTGGGTTAAGCTGATGCAACCCCGTTGAATTTCCAAACCCCGGTGATGATTCTACGAGATAATCAGGCTAAAGTAATAGTAGCGCAACTCAGTCATGGGTTCAATTCTACTAGACTTCTTGCGGAATTGTCTTAAGACAAGTTTCCTAAAAGTCTACGGTTTCAAAATTGAGAGATATTAACCTGAATAACTATCATGGAAAATTTAGCATATTTACAGGCGGTTTTGGCCCTCGAATCTGTAGAG
>CBFGOM010000288.1:0-5812 GCA_965650385.1 uncultured Oscillatoriaceae bacterium | reverse complement strand
TACATGGAAAAACGGTCTAAACTCGAAGTTTAACAATCCCTTTTGCCCCCAATCTTGAACATTTTGAATTGAGGAACCCTACCCTACACATTCTCCTGTAGAGATGTACCCATTGGCTACATCTCTACAGGTAATTGGGATTTCAGCTACGGTTTAAACGAAGAATTTGCGGATTGACGTAACGCCTCAATAATCTTGACATTCGCTTTTGGAAACGGAAACTGGTCGATTTCATCCAATCGCACCCAGCGCACTTCATCGGATTCCAATGGTTGCGGTTCCCCCGCAATATGACGACAATGATGAACCGTTAAAGTTACTCGAAAATGGGTATAAGCGTGCTCTAAAGTAATTAGTTTTGCACCGACTTCCACGGAGATCGCCAACTCTTCCCGAATCTCCCGGTGGATACAATCCGCCACCGTTTCTCCCGGTTCAATTTTGCCTCCCGGAAATTCCCATAACCCCCCGAGGAGTCCGTCTTGACGTCGCCGATCAATCAAAATCTCCCCCTGATCATTCCAAATCACGGCTACACCGATTTGTTTATGGGGGAGGGGACTAGAGGTTTCACGCATGGGTAAATCAGCCTGCATTTGTAATTGATAAGCTTGACAGTGTGCCATCCAAGGGCAGCGACTGCACTCAGGGGCCTTGGGAGTGCATAAAGTCGCCCCCAAATCCATCAAAGCTTGATTAAAATCCCGAGGATTTTCAGGATCCAGCAAGACTTCTGAACATTGCCATAATAGTTTCATCGCCTTTGCTGGTGGCACCTGCAACCCTATGAGTCTAGCGAAAATTCGTTTGACATTCCCATCGAGAATCGGTAGGGGTAAATTAAACGCAGCACTGAGAATCCCTCCGGCGGTAGTTCGTCCAATTCCCGGTAACGCCATTGCCGCTTCTAGGGTGGTGGGAAAGCTGCCGCCATAGTCCTGAACGATCGCCTGTGCACCGGCGTGTAAATTGCGCGCACGAGCATAATATCCTAACCCTTGCCACAATTTGAGCACATCCTGTTGACTGGATTCAGCTAAATGGGCGATCGTGGGAAACCGCTCCAACCAGCGATAATAATAGGGAATAACCGTTTTAACTTGGGTCTGCTGTAACATAATTTCCGAAATCCAAATGGGATACGGATCTCGGTGGTGACGCCAAGGTAAATCTCTTCCCGCATGGGCATACCAATTCAGCAGAGAGTCCCGCAGGTCTAAAATAGCAAAATTCGGCAAACTCTGGGGTAAGCCTGCCGAGGTTCGAGTAATACTCTGGTTCTGATTTAGTTTTCTCAACTCCACCCTACAACTCAACGCTCAATTTACTCATGAATTTTAGGATGAGATTCGGTAAATTGTAAGGAGTTTTCAAAGGCCATGCGTTGCTCGGCATTGCGTAGAAAATAGCCACTAATCATCGCTGAGGCGAGAATTCGTCCGAGATGTTCACGATTAGTCGTAATCGTCACGCCAAAGTGTTCTGGGGGCAGATTTCCTAACAATCCGATGATGTTCCGTTCCATGACTTGAAAGACATCCGAGGAACTCGGTCGAGAGAGTTGGGAAATGGCTTCCGGACTCAAGGATTGTAAATAGTCCCAGAGTAAATTATTTTCTCCCTCTTCTGAGAGAAATTCTGGCGGGCGATTGGATTCAGGGTTCATAACTTTACCTCTAAGGTTGGGATGGGCGTTTAGTTGTCTGTTAAGGTTATAAGCTGGGGAGCCGGGATTCTTTTGTTTTAATCCAGACTGGCCCGATTGAATTGATAGGTGGATTTATGATTACAGTTATCAATGTTTCCCTAATTTATCCCCGCTAGGGCGCAGGTGACCTCTATCTAAAGGGGTTAATCGGACTCTTTAAAAAGAAATAGCTGTTTCCCCGAGTCGCCGATGTAGGGAGAGATTTAAGCGGGGGAACGCAACAGAAGTCGGGTAATTTTGAAAGGAATTAGGGGTGAGGAGCAATCTGTTGGCAAGAGAGTCATGAACCGATCGCCGGGGTTGAGGGTTGATGGATCGCTCTCCAAATTTTGATGGTTTGATCATGACTCGCACTGACGAGAATTTGCCCATTGCGGGCGATCGCCACATCATTAACCGCACTGCGATGACCCATCAGAGTAGCGCGTAATTCTCCCGTCTGTAAGTCCCAAATTTTAACCGTTTTATCCCGAGAACTGCTGACCAACTGTTCGCCATCGGGGGCGATCGCCACCGACCAAATCGTTCCTGAATGACCCGTAAGGGTATAGTTGAGCTCAAGGGTCTCTAAATTCCAGACACAAAGGGTCTGCTTCACATCCCCACTCACCCCGGTTTTGCCATCAGGACTAATAGCAAGGCAAGTGACCGAAGCGCGATGTCCAATGAAAGTCCCTCGACATTCTCCCGTCGTCAGAGACCAAATTTTCAAGGTTTTGTCCCCACTGCCACTGACGAGGGTTTTACCATCTGGAGTAAAGGCGATGCAAGTGACCGCACAACCGTGACCCTGGAGGGTGTGGATTAATTCCCCACTCTTGACGGACCAGACTTTAAGGGTTTTATCCGAACTTGCCGAAGCGACCAGTTCACCCTTGGGAGAGAGGTCCACTGCCGCAACCCAGTTAGAATGACCCGTGAGAGTGTGAATTAATTGTCCCGTAGGAAGATTCCAGATTTTAATCTGCTGATCGGAACTGCCTGATGCTAGGGTTTTACCATCCGCTGCCAGTGCCACGGACCACACAGCCTCCTGATGACCCATCAGAGTTCGTAATAACTGCCCCGTAGCAACATTCCAGACTTTAATCGTTTTATCCCAACTCCCGGTGACGAGGATATGACCCCGAGGAGACAGGGCCACAGACCATACCCCGTCTTGATGTCCGACCAAGGTGCGATCGAGGGTAAAATCGGGGCCTATAGGTTTAACGCCCGAGGGTGCGGGGACAGGCAGTTTCTGGGGGGGTGGCAGGGGATGAACCAGGGGGTGGCTGTTCTGAATCTGTTCTAAGCGGGTGAGTTCAGATAAAATTTCCCCGGTATTGCGGGGACGCTGGGAAGGGAAGGGTGCCATCAGGCGATCGAGAAATTCCGCAAACTCTAGGGAAACCCCAGACGCACGACTGCGCCAGCGAAATTCGTCCGTATAGGGGTCATAAAAGGTGAGGGGATGCTGGCGGGTTAATAAATAGACAAAGGTGCGACCCAAAGCAAAAAAGTCCGATTGTTCCACCGTATGGCCTTTTTCCTGTTCCGGTGGCGCATATCCTCGGGAAATAATCACAGTTCCCGCAGGGGTGATCGTTTGGGAGGAAAGTTCCAGATGCGCGACTTCTCGAACAGTTCCAAAGTCAATCAAGGCCAGATTGCCATCGGGTTGGCGCATGATATTACTGGGTTTAATATCCCGATGGAAAAATTGATGTTGATGGACTTCTTCCAGGAGAAGGACCAATTGTTTAAGCCATTCTAGGGCGAGGGATTGGGTGAGGGGCCTACCTTGCTGTTTCAACCATTCTTCGAGGTTGACTCCCTCAATTTTTTCCATGACGAGACAGTGTAAGGGCGGTTTGCGGTCCGGAGGGGCGATGGTAAAATAAGCCGAAGGTTCCATGTAGGGAATCCCTTGGCGATGGAGTTGACTGAGGACCCGAGCTTCTCGTTCAAACAGGGAAACGGCTTTTTTTTGAGCTTGAAGGGTAGTAAATTGGCTGAGGTTGAGGACTTTGAGGACTTTGGGCAAGCCCTGGTCATCCACCTGATAAATGACACTGAAGCCCCCAGAACTGAGGGCTTTCACCGGACGATAGCGACGATCAAGCAGCAATTGCATTCCACAACTGAGACAGAAGAGTTTGTCATCAGGATTGTGGGGGGAAGAACAGGCGGGATTGATGCAATAGCTCATACACGCTTGGGGGCTGGATTGAGCAGGTGAGGTGGAGACTTAGGGCGATCGCAAATTTAGGAAGCCACTATCTGTAGTATAGGTGGGATTCACAACAGTTGTCTTGCACAGTTGTCTTGCAGTATAACTCCCTCGCGGCGATCGCGTTGTTAACGGGTTCATACCCAATCCTGTTGTTCAAAGTCGGTTTTCTTTACTTAGCCCACGCAGGCGGGCTTTGTCCCTGTAGCCTCCGGGCTGGACGCTGCGGGTTTTTACAAACCTTTGACAACCGGATTCGGTATCAAACCTGCTCACTCCCAACCCATTTAAACAAAAAAAAGGCGAGCATTGCTCACCCTGATTGTATCGAACTCTTTTAACCTAATGCCAAATTTTTAACCAATCCCTGCAATCTCCGGATGGAAGTAGAAGGCTAATCCCAACACCATATAAGTCGCCAGGAGTAAAGTCCCCTCTAGCCAATCGGAACGGCCATCAGAACTGACCGAATTGGCAATCACAACCGATACCGCAACCGCCACCAGTTCAAAGGGGTTGAAGTTCAAATCCATCGGTTTATCTAGGATATAACCGGCAATCACTAAAACCGGTGCAACAAACAAGGCAATTTGCAAACTGGACCCCAGGGCCACAGATACGGAGAGGTCCATCTTATTTTTAATCGCCACTGTAACGGCTGTTGCGTGTTCCGCCGCATTGCCAATAATGGGAACCACAATCACCCCGGTAAAGAGTGCGGTTAATCCTAACATTGAAGTCGCTTCTTCTAGGGAAGCAACTAACAATTCTGATTCGATAGCTACCATCAAGGTGCAGGCTAATAGAACCCCAGTCCATAACCACACATTCGGCGGTTTGCCCGGTTCGCCTTCTTCTCCTTCTATCTCAGCTTCCCCGACATCACAAAGGTAAGCATGGGTTTTCATGGAAAACACCAGGGTTAAGACATACACAAGGATTAAGACGATCGCCACACAGGTTGAAAGTTGCTGCATGGTCTTTTCTTCGATGCCAGCAGAGGTGAAATCTACCGCTGTGGGCAGTAACATGGCAATCACTGCTAAGGTCATCACTGAGGCATTCAACCGGGCTACAATCGGTTGAAATTCTTGTTCTTTGTACCGCAACCCTCCCAACAGCATAGAAAAGCCCATGACGAGGAGCAAGTTACTAATAATTGACCCTGTAATACTGGCTTTGACGACATTGATCAATCCAGCATTCAGGGCAACGAGGGCGATAATTAATTCCGTGGCGTTGCCAAAGGTGGCATTCAACAATCCCCCAATATTTGGACCAACCACTACCGCAATTTCTTCCGTGGCAGTTCCCATCCAAGCAGCTAAGGGAATAATTCCCAAACAAGCGGTTAAAAAAAGCGTTAAGGGTCCCCATTCAAGAAAATGTCCGACAATGGAAATAGGGACAAAGACAAGTAAACCGATGAAAATAATGTTTTTGATGGACATCAAATTGGTTAGGTCTCAGTAAAAAAATGAGTGGTAATTGAACGGGAAGAATCGGGAAGATGTTTCGGGTATTCCTAGGCTACTAACCGGGTGTTTGAGGGTAGAGTCTAGGGTAAAAAACGACCGATCCCGTTTGAGTTCAAGTCCGGTTGATCTGACGGATCTCAGGAGGGTTCTGTGTTCAGACTGTCGTGAAATTGGCCTGTCTGATTGGACTCCCATCCCAGGAAGGTTGTTTCACAGCAGACCCTTGTATAGCGGTTTTCGATCGCCTCAACGGTGAACAATCCCTCTAAATCCCCCGGGTCAAGGGGAACTTTGACCGCTCAACTGTACCTGAATTCCTTGAAAAACGCTAGGGCGATTTCCTCCAGTTTTGGCTAGGTACTTAGACTAGGGATTGAAACTCAGAATTCGTTCAGTCATAACGAACCCTGTTGT
>CBFGOM010000287.1:0-5842 GCA_965650385.1 uncultured Oscillatoriaceae bacterium | reverse complement strand
CCCTGAATTTCCCTGATCTCCAGCTTTCTTATCTGGAATGGAATCGAGGAAAAGAACCATTATTGTTGTTGCATGGGTTGGGAGACCATGCCTTGGTTTGGTCGAGTTTAGGGGAATACCTGAGCGATCGCTATCATATTGTTGCACCGGATATGCGGGGTCATGGTTATAGCAGTAAACCCCTGAAAGGTTACACCACCTCGGATATACTCCGGGATCTCGAAGGATTATTGGAGCATCTCAACTGGCGATCGGCTCATGTTTTGGCCCATTCTTGGAGTGCAAAAATTGCCCCGATTTGGGCGCGATCGCATCCGGATCGGTTTAACAGCATGATTTTAGTGGATCCCATCTTTATCACCAAGATGCCATCCATCATGAAACTAAGTTTTCCCATCCTTTACCGAACCTTAGCTTGCCTAAAAATGATGGGTCCCTTTCCTAGCTATGAAGCGGCACAGGTGCAAGCACAGCAGTTAGGTCAGTACAGCGGGTGGAGTCCCCTGCAACAACAGGTTTTTCAAGAGGGGATTGAGGAAAAACCGAATGGAGAGTGGGGGAGTAAGTTTACGATCGCCGCCCGAGATGGCATTTTTGAGGACGTTATGCGCGTGGACGGATTAACCGAGGCCCTATTCACCCCTACCCTCTTCATCCAACCCGAACAAGGTGTTAATCGTGCCGAATGGCAAATGAAACCTTACAAAACTTATCTAAAAAATCTGACCCTCCATCGGATGGGTGGCAATCATTGGCCGTTTTTAAGTCAAGCAGAGACTTTCAATGCGATCGTTGCTGATTTTTTAACCGGGGTTTCTACAAAAAAATCGGGTAATTAGGGACCTAGCCCTGATCACAGAGTAGACAAATTCCACTTGGAATTGTTATCACTTGAGGGGTTATACATCTGGGGGGTGTCACCCCACATCTTGACGCTTTACACTTCTACATGAGAATCTGTTTCCCTAAAGCACGGAGAAAATCGTAATGACTGGATCGAATTTAGCCTTTGATTTTACTAGAGTGTCCAGACCCCAATCAGCAGACGACGAGAAGCTGCTGAGTCGAACGAATTTAGAGAATGGTGCAGCAATCAGATCCACAGAAACTGACTCATTCATAAAAGAGATTAGCGAACAACCTGAACTCAACCTTGATCGCCTCTGGGAAGAGACCCTGCGGCAACTGGGTCAAGAACTTGAACAACGCAGACTAGAGCAAAGACTCTCTCGGGAAGAACTCTACAACCTCACCCATGTCCCTGAATATCAGATCCGCGCCCTGGAAACGGGATTGATCGAGAAATTACCCCAGGATATCTATGTTCGGGGGTTTATCCGTCGCCTTGGGGATGCCTTGGAATTAGACGGGTCCGCCTTAGCCGCTTCTTTACCGGAACGGAATCCCGTCGAACCCGTCGTGGGTTCGACCAAGCCCTCAAAATTTGTATTGAGCTTGTCCCTCAGTCCGATCCATCTTTACCTCGCCTATGGCATGATTTTGGTGGGTGCAATCCTAGGTCTCTCCTTCCAAAAATCCCCGAACCCATCGTTCTCGCCGTCGAATCCGGCCCTTTCCCATCCCGTTGATGTCAACCGCTAAAAAACCTGCCCAATGCGGCCAACGCTGGTAAATGCAGGGATGATTAAGCCCAAAACGGAAAAGCTTTAGGGGATTTCGCCCTAGTGTATTTTCGTGAATTATTAATTCCGATCGCGCAATTCTCAGGGAATTGTCCAGTGGCATGGGTCAATAGGGTCTGTTGTGTCCCCTTGAGGATAGAGACGGAATGAATCCACAAGTGGAGGTTCTGCCAGCACTTGAGGCCATTTCCAGACCAAACCTCAGCCGATTGGACTCGGGAAAATCGCTCCGGAGGGGCAGCTCTAAACTTGGAAACCTGATAGAGATTCAGGATGGGGTGCCTCTATATTCTAATCAAGAGGCCGAAGCATCAACCTTGAGCGATCGCTAGATATGAATCTATCCAGAAGGAAACTTCTGAAGAATCTGAGTTCGTCTTGGTTGTGGTGCTGATCGCGCCTATATGCTCTAAAAATACTTCCCTAAACTTATCAAAGCTGATGAATAATATTTCCACCCCTGCTTTAGGTTTACCTCTGATTCTGCGAGCCATCTTATTATCCTGGGGGGCGATCGCCACGGTAACTCCCACTCCAGCGATGGCGAACCCTTCCCCTGATGTTCATCTGGAAACCCAGACCCCTAGAGACCTTCCCCAGGGAGGTCTCTCGTTTGTAGAAGAAGGGCCATTCACCTCCCCTGAGAACAGCTTCAATGTCGGGGAAAGTCGCCCGGACCCCCTCTTGTCACAAAATCAGGACCCTCTAAGCGCCGACGTATTGGCACAGGCTAGCAATGGTTGTGCCGGGGGGATGAGAGTAGAATCCCTTCGAGGCAACGTTACCTTTGAAGGTCGTGCCATTCAAGTCGGGGACTGTTTCCAACCGGCGATCGGCACCTGGGTTACCGAGGAGAACTCCAGCGCGCGTTTGCGATTTGACAACTTTCGGGGCAGCCTAGAAGTGGATGAAGTCAGCGAGTTCGAGATTGAAAACCTTGCTGATGGCAATGTAGAACTCTTTGTCCGCCAAGGACAGGTCAGATTTTCCCTAGGACGGTTAACCCAAGAGGTACTGTCCCAACTTTCCGGAACGCCGATCGCCATGAAGACTCTCCCCTTTTCCCTAGAAAACCCCCTCTTAACCCAAGACCGCACGGGAGATTCCCCCTTTAGAGTGCGGACACCGACCGGAGTTGCCGGAGTGCGAGGGACTTCCTTTGGCGTCGATGTCGGGCCCAACGGTCAAACGGGAGTCCGGACCATTGATGGCAGCGTCAGCGCCAGTGCACTGGGACAAGAAGTCCTGGTAGGTAACGGTCAATTTACAGTGATCGCCCCTGGTTTGGCTCCCACGGCACCGCAACCCATTCCAGAGAACTCCAAATTTGAATTACTTGTGACCCAACCCCGGGGTTCCAATCGAGTTCTGATTAACGGTAAAATTGACAGTCCAGATATTTTGTTGCTCAATGGTGAACCTGTTTTTACCAATCCCGATGGCAGTTTCTCCCTGCTGATACCCAGACCCGCCTCCCGACGTCTCCGGTTCGTCGTGCGCGGACCCGCAGTACGAGAGCGAGTGTATTCGATCCCCATTCAATAACATCCGAATTCCTCAAATCTGGATTCCTTTCTATAGAGTGGTTAGGTCCTACAAGTGGGATTTCGACATTGGTTACAAAGTTATTTTAGAACTCATCATCCTTTGTTCCCAGGGGCGATCGCGGCACTTATCTCTGTGACAATGGGGTTAGGAGGTGCATGGCAACCTTTAGAACGGTTGGGGTATGGGGTACTGTTTAATCTTCGTCCTGAACTCAGATGGAATCCCCGAATTACGGTGATTGCCATTGATGGCAAGAGTTTACAAGATTACGGACAGTTCCCCTGGTCTCGCGATCGCTATGTCGAACTTCTGAATGCTCTTAACACTTCTTCCCTGACAGCCATTGGTTTTGATATTTTGTTTCTGGATCCGAGTCCTCAAGATGAGTCTTTCGGGCAAGCAATTCAAGCCAATGGTAGAACAATTCTCGCCAGCGCCGGTCCTGAAGAAGAACCATTACCCATTTTAAAGGATGCGGCAGCGGCGATCGGGCATATTCTTCACGAACCGGATAGTGATGGCATTAGTCGTCAGGGAACCGTTTGGTTTAATCAAATGCCGACCTTGAGTTTAGCCATGCTTCAAGTGTCGGAAAATCAAACCCCTGAGACGTTATTAAATCAAGTTCCCCCCCAAGCTATTGTTAAGCCTTATCCAGAGTTTGACTTTCAAAATGTCTGGATCAATTGGCCGGGAAAAATCCAACAAGTCCCGACTTATTCTTTCGTGGATGTGGTCGAGGGTCGCGTTCCTCCCGATACCTTTGATAATCAATTAGTGTTAGTTGGTTTTGTCGCCACAGGGATTGATCGCAAAATTTCGCCCCTACAGCCGATTACCGGGGTCTATGTCCATGCCGCAATTTTAGATAATGGGTTAGAAAGACGGTTTTTAAAACAGCTTCCTCCAGTTATAACCGGGCTGATTTTAATTGGGATTAGTTTATCCATGAGTTGGGTGTGGAGCGATCGCGGTTTGATGCGCTTCGGATTGGCTCAACTTCAGATGGCAGCAGTATTAGGGTTTCCTTTGGCTTGGTTTGCCCTCGCTTTAGCGGCGTTTACTTGGGGAAATTGGTGGATTCCCGTTGCTGCACCAATTGGCACGATGCTGTTAGCGGGCATCATTGTACAACTACGCGATCGCTACGAAAAACAACAGCTTATGCAGCTTTTTGCCAAACAAATTTCTCCCGAAATGGCTCGGGTTGTTTGGGACCGTCGGGATGAAATTTTTGATCAGGGAGATTTACCACCTCAAGAATTGATTGCTACGGTTTTATTCATGGATATTCGGAGTTTTACTACCATCTCTGAAACCTTACCTCCCCGGGATTTACTCGCTTGGCTCAATGACTATTTGGATGCAATGTCCGAATGTATTATGGAGCATGGGGGAGTGATTGATAAATATATTGGGGATGCTATTATGGCAGTATTTGGTCTCCCCTTTCCTCGCCAAACTACCGAAGAGATTCAAGCGGATGCTAAGAATGCGATCGCCGCTTGTTTGGCAATGGATGCCCGACTGAAACAACTCAATCAACGGATGAAAGCAGAAGGGAAACCGTTGATTCAAATCGGAATGGGAATTCATACAGGTCCGCTGATTGCAGGAAGTGTCGGCGGCAAACAACGGGCTAATTATTCGGCGATCGGGGATACAGTGAATGTCGCAGCGCGAGTAGAACCCTTAAATAAAGAGATTGTTGCTCATAATTTGTATCACCTTTTGGTCACGGAAGAAACTTATCACTACGTTTGCGATCGCTATCAAGGGATTCAAGTGACTGAACTTCATCTACGGGGTAAACAACAAGAAACAATTATCTACTCAATTTTGGGGGAACGAACTGATGACAATTCACCCAATCTCTCGGTTTAATCATCAGCGTTCGTCCGCTTTCTAAATTCGGAAATAAACAACCCCCGAGCTTACTATAGCAACCATAAGTTACTAGATTAGGTATGAGGTTCCTCATACAAAATTTAGGGAAGAAACCTAGATTAAAACTCTATTTACGGGATTTAGGAGGGGTTCCGGTTGAAGGTTTTTGGGTAGTTTTAGGATGATTGCCTTCCAAGTTAGGTTTTTGGTCCTGAATATTGTAGGGGCAGCCCGGTTTAGATTGAGTTAAATTAGAAGATTTTTTAGATTTTTTAGGATTAAAAACTTCAATGGTAAACAAAACAAATAAAAGACCGAATACAAAATAAGCCATGATACTTTACCCTCACAATATAAGTTAATTTTCAAAATCAAACTATTGAAAGCCTTGAGAATCTTCAATGAATAAAAAAACTTGAAAAATTTGTTATCTTTTTTGACTATCAGATTTTGCCGCTTCAATCAGCGCATAGTCTTAGATTTTTAGACTAACCCGAGAATTTATACGGGTTTTGAGTTGAACGAAGAGTCCAGTTTGACCCACTTGCAAGTAATTTAAGACAGGACCTGATAGGGGTATAGGGACCCCAAAAGATAACTCATGGGCGATCGCTGCATTTATACTCACTTTTTTTTAAACAGAGACAGAGTATTCAGTATCTTTCGCGCTAAATACGGCTTATCCGGATAACTTGGTTGTTAAAGATTTCTACCTGAAGGGGTGACAATCCGGCTAGAAACTAGACTGGATAAGGGACATAGCT
>CBFGOM010000286.1:0-5930 GCA_965650385.1 uncultured Oscillatoriaceae bacterium | reverse complement strand
GGAATACGTTTTTCTATTACAGTCTGCCAATTAAAATAGTGCAACCTTTAAACGAATAATTTCTGGTCAATTTTAAGCCGAAAAAATTCCCCTCCGTTGGGAGCTTAATTTAATCACAGATTAGTGGAATATCTTAGGGTGATGCGGTACAATAGGCTATAAGAGTTGAGGATAAACCTATTGCCAGATATGTCAAGCCCAAGGAAGCGGCGGAAATCCTTGGAGTCCATGAAAGAACACTCCGCAGATGGGACGAAAATGGCTCAATCGAAACCATCAGAACTCCCGCTGGGCTCATACGATATAACATTGAGTCATATACTGCCAAATCAGGTAGTGACAAGCGAAAAGTCGTTATTTACGCCAGAGTCAGTAGTCGCGCTCAACAACCAGACCTCACCTGACAGGTCGCCGCACTGTCCAACCTCTACCCCGAAGCCGAAATCGTCTCAAAAATCGGAGGCGGACTCAACTTCAAAAGAAAGAAAATGCTTGCCCTATTGGGACAAGTCTTGTCAGGAGATGTCCGTATGGTTGTCGTTGCCCACAAAGACCGACTGGCAAGATATGCCTGACGGCAGGCTATCGCCAACGGATTTAACTTGTTTCGATGGCTCTGTGAGCAAAACGGGTGTGAACTCGTGGTTCTCAACGAGACAAGTCTTAGTCCAGAAGGAGAAATGGTTGAGGACATCCTCGCCATCCTCCACTGCTTCAGTTCCCGACTCTATGGGTTGCGAAAATACAAAACTCAGGTCAAGGAAGATCCGGATTTACCCCAGCCCCGATCTAAATAAAGTTTGGCGAAAATGGCTGGCGGCTTGTCGATACTGCTACAACCAAGCAATTGCTTTGCTCAAAAGCGGTAAACGACTAAGCAAGCTGAAGTTACGCAACGAAGTGATGCAGAGTGATTTGCCTGCCTGGGTTAAAGAAACACCCTGCAACATTCGACAAAATGCCATCTTCGATGCCCATCTGGCTTTTAGCGCCAGTCCTGACGCAAGGTTTAGAAGTTGCCGTGATAGTTCCCAAGCCATCAAGTTTAACGATGCTAACTTCTCTTCGGGGAGTTGGTATCCCAGGCTAACGAAAGGATTAACTTTCAAGGTTTCCGAACCTATTCTATCGACTTGCGACCACGGAACTCAGCTAGTCTTTTCCAAGGGGCGATGGTTTGCGGTTTTCCCTGAACCTGTCGCCATGACCCCGACTGAAGCCACTGGGGTGATTGCGTTGGATCCGGGTGTCCGAACTTTTATGACTGGGTTTGATGGCTCACGATTTGTGGAATTTTGTTCGGGAGATATTGGACGCATTACTCGGTTATGCCAACATTTGGATGATTTGATGAGCCGAGCCGCTAAAGAACCCAATCGCTCAAAGCGACGGAGAATGAGGAAAGCGGCTCAACGGATGAGGACTAAAATCCAAAACTTGGTTGATGAAGCCCACAAACAAATTGCTCATTACCTGACTCGTAACTACAGTGTAATTTTTCTGCCAACCTTCGAGACTTCCAACATGGTTGCCAAGGCGAAGCGGAAAATTAGGTCTAAGACAGCAAGAGCAATGCTGACATGGGCGCATTATCGATTCAAATTAACCCTGAGACACCAAGCGGAAATAACTGGAACCACAGTTGTAGATGTGACCGAAGAATATACTAGCAAAACCTGTACTCACTGTGGTCACGTTCATTCCAAGCTAGGTGGTTCAAAAGTGTTCCAATGTCCTGAGTGTGGGTTCACTCTACCACGGGACTGGAACGGTGCTTTTGGAATCTTTCTAAAAGCTTTGCGGGATACCGCCTCTGTTACCTTAACGGGTGATAGTGCTATCGTCGCATTGTCCGGCAATAATCCGGAAAATGTCGCGTAAATGTATCAGCCACCACCAACTTGGCATGAAACAGGGCGGTTCCAATCCCCAATAATGCAACAGCCAAGCGGTTTGGGCATCTTGTAGGTAATGGTCAAAATTTTCCAACAACCACCGTCCTCGTTCCGTGGGAACTAGATGATTATGTTGGTATTGCGCCAACTTGAAAACGACCAACCAAAAAACGGTACTGGCAAGTTCTGGTTCGCCAATACCCAGTTTAATATGAGAACCCGGGGCGCAATAATGAAATGGTTTTTGAGCGATTTTGTCCCAGACTCGTTTGATTCGGAAAGGGCTAGGATAAAGTCCCTGATGGCCGCCTTTGATTTCCGCAATATTTGGCAGGAAATGATTTCCTAAATCAAGTTGAAGTTGTTGCATTATAAATACCTCCAGAATCGCAGGCTTAAGGCCAAACTTACCACGCTAACTAAAAACAGATAATAAGCAATCCAAAACATTTGTTTCCTCCTAAAATAAATCGAGTTGTTCGTATTCTGAGGCAGCATTACTCCGAGATTTTGCTTTTGATTTTGCTTCTGATTTTGATTTTGCTGGGATATTAGATTGACTGGAGACCCAATTATGTTGAGATTTTAGCGAGGATTTGAGTGCCTGATAACTGCTATAACCTCCGGCATCTAAACATTGACAAAACGCATCCAACACGGGAATTCCTTCGGGGGTTGTCATTGTCAAGATTTCTGGCACATTTTCGAGTACGAAAAACTTGGGATTGATTTCGCAAATCAAACGGGCAAACTCGAAAATTAATGGGTTGCGCGGGTCAAGGGGACTCCGGTTACGGTTGATGCGACTAAATCCTTGGCAGGGTGGCCCACCTATTATTACATCAACCTCTCCGGGTTCTAGTCCGAGCCAACCCAACAATTCCTCGCCTTCGAGTTGGCAAATGTCACCCAGGTAAAAATGGGGACAACCTGGAATTTTTGGGTGAGCAGAGCGCCATCCGCCGCCACTAATAAACGGAACTTGGACGGCACTATCCCCTTTATTTTGGTTTTGTTTTTTGTGGCGGATTGCTGCTTTTTCCAGTTGGGTTCGGTCGGTATCGCTACCGTAGTGGAATTCGCAGGGATAAGCGCCTAAATTATGCATATAGGTGAGTGCAGCATTAACGTTATTATCAGCCGC
This sequence comes from uncultured Oscillatoriaceae bacterium, assembly GCA_965650385.1. Classification (GTDB taxonomy): domain Bacteria; phylum Cyanobacteriota; class Cyanobacteriia; order Cyanobacteriales; family Laspinemataceae; genus Laspinema. Next base: position 2,891 of record CBFGOM010000286.1, on the reverse strand, counting down.
AGCCACTACATGAAACCCAGCCTCCATAAAACCCAAACTAAATCCACCGGCACCGCAAAATAAATCGATTACAATCGGGTAGGGCTTGGGGGCCGAACACTTTTGTGGGAGCAGCAAACCTGAAGAAGATAGGACAAAATTTTGAGTTAGTGTTAGCAAATGTGAATCTAATGCTAAAGTAAAGTTTGCCATAATTTATCGGGCCTTTTTACGAGATTTTTTGCCAGTAGATGTGCCAATTTTGCTGGTCAATATATCCAGCACTTGTGCCGCATTATTCTTGCGGTATTCGGCTCGAATACTCCGGGCATATTGATGAGCTTTTTGAATCGAGTAGAAGCCAGATATTTTTAAGAAGATTGCTCCCATTTGGCCCTCAATGAGTTCGCGCAGGTAGACACAGCCCGCTTGGTCATCGCGCACCACGAAGGTAGTCCATCGGGAGCAACTGGGTTTTGAGTATGTGTCTCTAGTTATTTGCATCTCTTCTACCTCTTCCTCGGTGAATGTTTGAGCGTTTTTCGTTAGCAACAAGAATGATTGGCGGGTTGATTTTAAGAGGTGGCAAGATTGGAGTGCTATTCAACCCGACAATCAGGGCAAGACTGAACATAAATTAAACCTAATTTTGTCGTTGTTTGAGCCGATGAATCAACGAGGATAAGTACATCATAATTTGTGCATCATCGCTCTTTTCAGACTCTTGTAACCGTTCTTCAGCCAGTTTCAGTGCATTGGGAAGATATTGGTCGAGGTATTGGGTAATCGCGCAGATAGCTTCTTGTTCTAATTTCATCCCAGCTTGAACTAGGTCCCCGAATTCTTGGGCTGACAGTTGTGGAAAAAGGACATTCCCTTGGAAAATATCTTGATAAAATTTTTGTAAGTTTTCCTGGATTTGTTCACATTGTTCTAGTGTTAATACTGGCTGAGGATAGGCGTAGTTTTGCCATTTTGTGAGAAAGGTTTTCAGGTTACGATACTGCCCTAACCAGATTTGGTTGTCTTGTTGGTCGAATAACAACCCATAAACTGGATAGCTGTCATCAGAACCTAAATCGCAACCAATTAGATGAATTTCTACAGCAAAATGGTCAACGAATGCTGAGTAGACTAAAAAAGAATCAGTGTACCCACCATAGATATGTTCGACATAACAGTTGGTCGCTTGATAGGTAAGAACGATGTACCGTTTGGCAGGTTCATTTTCGACTTGTAGCGCACCCAACATTTTTGGGGGAATGCCCATCGGCAGCAGGTAGGCATTCGGAATTTCAGTTTGGGGAGTCGGAGCAGACTTAAACTCAAACTCTCCGGAATGACAGGTGATTTCGGGTGTTTGATTGGTCATGATATTTAATTTTGGTCAAATTTTTGATGGTTAAATTGCCAGATTTTGGCGGTTAGTCCTTCGATTTTGTGGCAAGATTGAATGAATTGATTGGCTAATTCTTGGCTGGGAAATATAGCCAGGATATTGCCTTTGTCTTTGGCTATACCGCTGCCTATTTCCGATCCTTGGAAAAAACCTCCTACTGCACTAACAATCACTCGGTAGAGATGGCTTTCTTCGTAGGGGAAATAAATATCAACGGCAGTTTTTTTGGATTTCATCTTTGATAGAAAAGGGATAGGTGAGATTTGGTAGTTTTGACTGTATTCGGTAAGCAGGAAGGTTGACTCTGCCTCCACCTTGAATAGGAGAGGCAGAGCCCAAAACTCAGAATTAGCTACCGTATGCTTAATATTCGTTCGTTAGCATCAAAACTTTTTGGGTTAAATATAGCTTGATGTGCGATAACGGAAAGTCCGTATATTCGATTTCTTGCGTTAATACCGGGTCGTCGGTATCCCGCAATAAAGTCAGCACTGCCGAATTGTTCTCCACCGCCAGTTCCCACACTTGAAAGTCTTGCAGCATCGGGTCTTCTTTGACCCGGGCATCCGGTTGGTACGAGGCGATCGCATCTATCAACCAATGGGCTTCACCTTTCTCAGCCAGATATTGCACTCCGTCAGTCAAAACAAATGCGCCAAGCCAGTGGCGGTGATAGGCGGTGGTGCCGATAAATTGTCTGAGTTCGGATTCAGTGAGTTCAGGCATCAGATTGATTATACTAAGATAGTCCATCTGATGTGAGCGCAAGCTCCCCCGTGATTTTTGATTGGGCCTACCTCACTTATGCACTAACCCATCTCCAACGTGGACTCTGCCTGTAAGACAGACTCGGCAAACTGGGCGATCGCAGCCCAACCCCGATAGAACAGACCATAAGGGCTGCGATAACCTTTTTCGGTCCAACCGGGAAGGCTTTGTTTTGAGGCAGCAGCGGCAAAGGTTTCGGAAATAGAATCCAGGCCCCTATCGCCCAACATTGCTTCCAAACGCAAATCTTCCGCGCAAATATGCCATGTTTCACCCGCATCGGTTTTAATATGGACAAAGTTGACCGAATCCGGCTCCGTTGTTACGGTGACAAATTCGCCGGTGGCTGGATGTTGCGGTTTGACAACCAACACCCGATCGCCTTCGTTAACGGGAGAAGCCGGAATGGGATGGGCCATCTGGGCCAGCAGAGACTTGTAAATATTGACCTGGGGATTTTGTGCCGGGGTGGTTGGCTGTTGCGAGTTTTGTGTGTGTGCAGCTAGTTGAGTTTCTAAGGCCATAACTTTGGCCACCAACGTCGAGTTGTCCGCATATTTCAGGCTTTGCTTGGATGCCGCCATTTCCGAGGATAAAGCATTGTAGCGTTGCTGCATCTGCTCCAGTTGATTTAGCAGTTGCTGGTTTTGCTGTTTCAACTGCTCCAGGACCTCATCCGACCGGGTGGCTTCCACCTGAGTTAATTGTTGTTCGAGCAAATTAATCTCTAAATCTTTTTCGGCGT
>CBFGOM010000285.1:0-6097 GCA_965650385.1 uncultured Oscillatoriaceae bacterium | reverse complement strand
CTTGATTTGGCTGCTGGCGAAGCTACTCCGGTTGCTTTGACTGCTCCTTCTATCAGTGGTTAATCTGATAAAAGATTAAAAAAAGCGCCTCCATTTTGGGGGCGCTTTTTATTTGGGGCTAGACAGAGTTGTGACAACCTCAAGAAGAAGCAATGTCCAGGAGGTCAAACTTTGGCCGGGTTAGATTTGCTTGTGGTGGCGTTGGCTTTGCCGTTTTTGGTGTGACCATTGCCATTGCGGGGTTGAAGAACGCCGTAACCGCCGTGGTTACGTTCGTAAATCACATTAATTTCACCGGTGTCGGCATTGCGGAACATATAGAAGTCATGATCCACGAGTTGCAGTTGTTCCAAGGCTTCGAGAACCGTCATGGGAGGCATGGCAAAATATTTGGTTCGCACCACTTCTTCGGGAAGCTCGGGGGTGCGTTCGCCAATGAGGTCCTCAACCAAGGGTTGCTCTTCGAGAAGCGCTTCGTTAATGGTGTCTGGCGCTTGAACTTTTTGAGCGTGACGTTTTTCTTTGTACTTGCGCAATTGGCGAGCGATTTTATCAGCGACTAAATCGATGCTTGCGTACAGATTTTCACTGCTCTCCTCAGCTCGAATGATAGTACCATTTGCAAAAATGGTTACTTCAGCAGTTTGTTTAGAATTGTTCCGAGGATTTTTTGCCACAGACAGATGAACGTCTACTTCTGTGGTCAAGTTTTGAAAGTGACTCACTGCTTTTTCAACCTTTTGGTTGACGTATTCGCGAATGGCCTCGGTTATTTCAATATTTTTGCCGTGGATAACAAGCTTCATATCAATCTTCCCACTGAAAACTCCCTCGTATTAATGATTTAGATTTTAGGGTTTGGAGGGGTGATAAAAAAGCGAAATACGCATCTCCAAGCCTGGTTTCTAATAGTAATAGACGGAGGGAAAGCGGGGCGGGTAATGCCGCTTTCCTAAGATTAGTTCTTTTGCCCGTTTTTGGCGTTTCGCTCGCTTAAGAACGGAGCCAAAACTTATCAAGGTTGATTACACTTGAAAGGGTGGAATTACTCTGCCCTGAGTTGCCCCGAAATTACGGCAGCTCTTTCAGGCATCGCGGTTGGGAATTTGGGAGGGCGATCGCCCTGCCGTCACCGGAGTACCTGGGACTGTGGAACACTCGTCATCAACTGCGATGGTACGAGCTTCAAAGTCTGATGTGCCTGTTGGTTAGCACGTTCTGTCCATAATGAAGATGATTATAGCAATCAAGACCCAAAATTGTAAGTCTTGGAGACTTGAGTTGGAGGGTTTCAGAAATCCTGTCCTCGGGGACAAGGCCACTTAGCCTACGGGAGCGGTCAACTCATTGGTGTTGTAGGTTCTATAAATAGATGGCTTTAGGGAAACCCCTCCTGTGCTGCAATGCAACTCCTTACCTTTCACACTACCACCTTGTATTGAGAATTACACCGAATTTTGTTATCTCTTCAAAATTCGTTGCAATACGTTACGAACTGACAATCGGGCTACCCTGGGCTATAGTAGTTGTCCGGATTCCCCCTCTAATATTTGTCTAAATTTCTGCCAAAAACCCCTTGCTTTTTTGGATGATATATAGTAAAAGTCTAACCAATCCTGTTGAAGCGAGTTCCCCGCGTCGGCGTTGTGGGTTCTACAATCTCGATCGCCTCTCCTATCAAGAAGCTTGGACCTGGCAGCAGTCTTTAGTGACTGAGCGACGGTCAAACCCAGATTTAGAGGATGTCTTGATTTTGCTGGAACATCCTCCGGTTTATACCTTGGGAAAAGGAGCGAGTTTAGAATTTCTCAAGTTTGACCCCACTTGTAGCGATCTGGAACTGCATCGGGTGGAGCGTGGGGGTGAGGTTACCTATCATTGTCCGGGTCAAATTGTGGGTTATCCGATTTTGAATCTGCGATTTTACCAGCCGGACTTGCACTGGTATTTGCGGCAGCTAGAAGGGGTGATTCTTCAGGTGTTGGCGGAGTATGGCTTAAAGGGCGATCGCATTCCGGGATTGACCGGAGTTTGGCTAGAGGAGCGAAAAATAGCGGCGATCGGGATTAAAGTCAGTCGATGGATTACCATGCACGGTTTTGCACTGAATGTTTGCCCCGATTTGAAAGGGTTCGAGCAAATTGTCCCTTGTGGAATTGTCAATAAACCTGTAGGTAGCTTGGCTGAATTTGTAGAAGGAATTAACCCTGATCGCGTGCGTCAGCAAATCGCCACAGCGTTTGCAGATACTTTTGCTGTTGATTTGTGTGAGTTAAAATTGCCTACACAGGGCGAATAGATTTTAGGGCGATAGACACACAACCAGAGCGATCGCTCTTTCTACGGGTGCATCAACACAAAACACGAAAACTCAGAGGGGATAAGCGAAAGGCGGCATATCCATTTAACCCCAGGCAGTTGCATTGTCAAAACTAGATTCACCGGGGAGCGATCGCCTGTTTCCCGGCATCAAATGATCACGCTTTAAACATTAAGAAAAAATAAAAAGTTGCAGAGCGGATCAAGTTTGCTGTGATCTAGATCGTTAATGACTGCCCGTAATTTTCGCCCCCTCTCTTGAGAAACTCTCCCATCAGCTTGATTGCACATCCGCGCACCTGATTCCTTGGGTAAGCGCGGGAATTTTAAAATCCCTTCCCCAATTATGAGTTCATCTACCAACTCCAGGGATCCCTTTGTCATCCAACTCATTGAATTTAGTCAAAAGGCAGCAGTCTCAAAACTATCAAGAAGATGGCGGCATTTTTTACCGAACAGAATTCAACCCCTAGCCGACCTAGATATCCCCGGTTCTGATTTTACCGCCAATACCTTTGATGTCGTCACTCCGGCAGCAGAACCCTTGTCTGCCCTCAAAGAACGAGATACTAAAGCCCTAGCCGAACTGTTTGAGAACGAAGAGATCGAAGCCATCCAAGCCGATGTTCTTGTTTGTTTAAGCTTCCTCTCTCCCGCACCCTGTTGGGATGAAGAAGCCTTTGACTTTTTAAAAGAATTCCTTTAACCCTCGGATTTTTTGCGTTATAATAGCATGATAAAGCATTAAATCAACCCCCAATCCTAAGCTACCGGGGCGATCGCTTGACGATCGCCTTGTAACCTAATTTCTGTATTCCCCACCCTCCAAACTCATGACCTTTCTCAAACCTTGACCCCGCTTTGGACAATCGATTCCAGTCAAGCGCCTGCTGAAGGCCAATTCATCATTCACCAGAAGGATTGGGTAGCAGTTCCTCCAGTTCATGACTACAATAACAAACAAGCCGAGGGATTTCTGAATCATCAACCCTTAAGTAAAGAATAGCCACTTTACCCTAAATAGATTGAACCCAAAGGGAACAAAGACAGAGTAATGTAGACTTTTCCATTCACAATTTACCGAGAAAATTTCTCTATCCTCTGTTTCCATCCCCCATCCCCGGTTCCTCAACCCCCCCTGACCTTACCCTTGTTTATCATCACTCTTTGGATATGCCTTCAATAGCCCGAAAAAACCTATTTGAAGATCTCCCGCGCTTTCTAGTCGCCCAAGCAGGCATCATGTTTGCGGTCAGTTTGATTACCATCCAAACTGGAATCTTCAAAGGGGTCATGCGCTCAACAGCCTTACTGGTGGACTATTCTCCCGCAGATATTTGGGTTACTTCTCAGGACATGGAAACCTTAGAAATGACCCTCCATATGCCCTACAAGCGATTAAGCGAGGCTCAAGCAGTGGAAGGGGTCGCCCAGGCGGAAGCGCTGATCGTCCAGGGGACCTTGTGGCGAGATTCAACTGGGCATATCAACCATGTCCGGGTGTTTGGATTTGACCCAGATGCGGAACTTTTCGTACCGGGGCAGATGGTCAGAGGCAGCTTAAGTGACCTCCACAAACCCTACACCATGTTTGTGGATGAAGCGAGCTTTGATACCCTCAAAGTCTCCTGGTTGGGGGACAAAGTGGAAGTCGGGGCATTTTCCGCCACGGTGGTGGGATTCACCCATGACACGCAATCGATTGTGGCGAGTCCCTATATTTTCTCTTCTTTGGATAATGCCAACGCCTTCACGACGACTCGTCCGAGTGAAGAGGCGGCTTCAGAAGAGCAAGAGGCTCCCAAACCCTTAACGGAAGATGATCCCATTACCTATATTTTGGTGAAAGCTGAACCGGGAGAAAATTTGCAGGAACTCAAAGAGAGGCTACAAGAGGCATTACCCTATACCCGTGCTTATACCCAGGAAGAAATGGCTCAACTCAACCGCGTCTATTGGCAAGAACGGACGGGAATTGGCTTTGTCCTGAGTTTGGGGGCCGGGGTGGGGGTGATGGTCGGCATGGTGGTTGTCGGACAAATTCTGTACGCTTCCGTCTCGGATCACATCAAAGAATTTGGAACCCTGAAGGCGATGGGGGCCTCCCAAAGCGTAATTTATGGGGTGATTATTGAACAGGCGTTATGGATGGCTGTGTTAGGATACCTGCCAGGAATGCTGCTGTGCTGGGGGATCCAATCTTGGGCCCTGGCGGCCCAAGGATTGACCATCTTGATTTCACCGGGCACTGCTGTCGGGGTATTTGGGATTACGGTGGTCATGTGTGTATCTTCTGCAATTTTTGCCATTCAGAAAATCAACCGAGTTGATCCGGCGATTGTTTTTAAAGCGTAGGTTGCAATTATTGGGGAGATTGGGCATAATTACTCAGACCGATTGGGGGATGCCGATTTTAAAACTGGCACAGACAATAAGATTAGAGTGATGGACAACTGCCAGAATGCGATCGGGCATCCTCTTAACTTCTAAATCTTGGTTGTTTTGCTCTCACAGCTTACCGTCTATAGCATATTCACTAAACATTAAGACGAATGACTGCTTCACTAAACTTTAATGAATCTATGGGAAATCTTTCCGCTCAGGTGATTGCACCCGCGTTAGCTGCACCAACAGCGGCATCGACAACAATGGGTGCAATTAAAGCTAGAGGCGTCAAGATGGTCTTCGAGTCTGGTTCCGAAGAGTTTCACGCCCTCAAAGGGATTGATTTGGAAGTCCGTCCTGGAGATATTCAACTGTTGATGGGACCATCGGGTTCGGGCAAAACGACTTTGCTCTCAATTTTGGCTGGGATGCTAACTCCAACATCGGGAACGGTTAAATTATTGGGGGAAGAAATTACCTGGATGTCCCGGGCTGAATTATCCCGGTTTCGTCGAGATAATATTGGCTTTATTTTTCAAGGGTTTAATTTATTTCCAGCACTTACCGCCACAGAAAATGTGGAAGTAGCGCTAAATTTAAAAGGAATTCGGGGACGGAATGCTCACTTAGAAGCGCAACATCTTTTGGAACAAGTGGGGTTAGGGGAGAAGGTTCATCAGTTGCCTCGGGATTTGTCCGGGGGACAAAAACAACGGGTCGCGATCGCCCGCGCTTTGGCGGGTCATCCTCAGTTAATTATGGCGGATGAACCTACGGCAGCTTTAGATTCTCATAGTGGTCATGCCGTGATTGAACTGCTTCGCAGATTGGCAAAAGAAGGGGGTAGCACGGTATTAATGGTGACTCACGACCCGCGCATTCTGGATGTGGCCGATCGCATTCTCTATCTGGAAGATGGAGAATTACAAAAGCCGACTTCAGCCTAACTTGAGGTTTTATCGAGGGAGTATCAATCTGCTCCCTTTATAGAATTTATAATGTAGCCAAGGGAGGATGTTGCCCCCTTGGCTTTTGTCGTTATTTTAGCCCCAATTTCCAACAAGTTTTGAGAAATTTTTCACCCCCCAATAGATTAAAAAAATCGACCCAATGGCCCAAACTGGAATTAAAGCTAACAAAGTTTCTTGAGAGAACCATTGATTTAAGAAGTTACCCTGAATGCGCTTTTCTGAAACGGTGGCTTCTGGACCGACTTGAATTTGAGTTGCGGTTCCGGAAAATCCGACTTGAATGCCTGTTTTAGGATGTTCTTGGTGAAGAGAGGACACAAGTGCGAGGGTATCAAGGGTTTGAATTTCTAAATCGGTGGTGGTTTCTCCCTGAAGGGGTGACAATCCGGCTAGAAACTAGACTGGATAAGGGACATAGCTCT
>CBFGOM010000284.1:0-6169 GCA_965650385.1 uncultured Oscillatoriaceae bacterium | reverse complement strand
AAGTCGGGGGGGTTGGTGGAAGTTTCTGCTCCTGAAGATGATAAAATAGATGGCCGCCCCGGTAGAATTCATAAAGTGGGTGAAAAAACAGCAGAAGTTTGGCTACGGGATATTCAGACAATGACGCTGCAACTTCATACATTTAAACATTCATCTTTAATTTCTATTCCAACTGATGAGCGGCCTGAGTTAGTTGAAATTGCCGCTCGCCTTAATCGCTTGTATGATTTAGCTGAACTAGACCCATTTGAACGGGAAATCTTGAATCTGCTAGAACGTCAAGTTTCCTATACTCCCACCGAACTCGAATATCTGAAATTGATTGAACAAAAATATAGCGATTCTTAAAATAGAATCACTCATTCAAAAATTATATTAGAAAATTAATTAATAGCCATTTATTTAGAGGAGATCGGTCAACTATTACCGAACGAGCGTTCCACTCAACCTCCCAACTAAAATGGCCTCCGACTCAAAACCAAAAGTGGTTCTATTGGCCATGAAAAATGGCAGTCCCTTCGTGATGGGCGATTGGTCACTCCGCAGGAACCTGCTCCACTGATATTACTTAGAGACTGCCTCTCGTAAAACCTCAGTAATATCTGGCTTTTCGCAAGCAATAACCACATCGGGCAAATGTTGGTGATGGGGAAAACTGGGTAAATCTGGAAAATGGGGAGTGCTGTCATAGCGAAAAATCAAACGATTGCCCTGATTTTGATAGTGATAACGATAGTCTAACCACATCAATACCTCATCCTCAACCACAATCGCTTCATTAATTTCCAATAACTGCCCCTCACTAAACCGCACCCGAATCCGCAACGTAGCTCGTTGTGGCGTTAATACCTCCTCCACATATCGCTCCACATAGACATTCTCTAGTGCCATTAAAGCCTGCTCAACCCGATTTAGGTAATTTGCTAAAACTTCATGCAACATCTTGTAATCGCTTTTCTAACTCCAATCGCAAGCCCAAAAAATGACGATAATCATTTGCCCACTCAACCCAATGCTCCTCATCGGACAATTGTCCCTTTGAGTAGCGATTAAAAAAATCTTCCGAACCTATATTGTATTGATTTTCATACAAACTTAGACGCTTTGTCAAGGCAATCAGTGCATCTAATGGGGAAGTATAAATAGTTTGCTGTTTTCGCATTTTTAACCTCCAAAGATTAACTCCAATACCCTAATTTGTTTATCATACATTCGCATAAGGGGCGGATCCCAGAGGAATGCTGATGAATATAGCCTAGACTCGATAAGCGATTGAAAAGGGGATTCAATAAAACTGGGTCAGGCTTTTCTTTAACCCACATTCCATCCGACTAAATGTAGTATAGGTCTAAACAGGAAAGGCAGGGCTGTTTCATTCTAAAATTTTGCCTTTGCCGAAACTCTAAACGGCAGAAAGTTTGAGCCAGGTTTTTGAGGCAGTACCTTTAGTCTTACCGGAAAATGTCCCCTTCCTTCGCGGCGCTTGATCAGCCAATCCCGAACTGGAACGAATGGCCCCCTCGTTTGAGGCGATCGGTCAACTGCCACCAAGACTGATCGCCTGACTGAAACCCCCGGAAAAATGCCCCCACAACAACAAAGTACCCCTATTTCCCGAGAAAAAATATGGCTCCTTCATTTGGGGTAATCGCTCAATCAGCACTGACCGGATCGCTTGAGTGAGCCCCAAACAAAACTGGCCCCGACCCAAGCATGGAGTGACCCTATTGGCAATAAAGAAGATGGCCCTTTTCTTCGGGGTGATCGGTTAGTCAACAGGGAACCGATCTCACTAAAGTAACGCCCAGGAAAACTGGTCCTGACTAAAAATAGACTGGTCCTATTGGCGATGGAATTGAAGCGTTCGCCTGACTAAACCTCAAGTACAACCGGCCCCTAACTCAAAACAGAGTGGCCCTATTTGCGATGGAAAAGGTGGCTTCTCCATTTGAGGCAATCACTCAACTGCTACCAACTGATCGCCGGACTGAACGACCACCCCCAATACCCTCAAACCCAAGAGTGGTCCTATTTGCGATGGAGAAGATGGCTCATTCCTCCTGGGCAATCACTGACTCAGCACGGAACTAAAAGCGGAAAAATGGCCCCTTCTTTTGAGGCAGTCAGCTACCTGTTAGGGACCTGGAATGAACTCAATTTCAAGTGCTCAAAATGAGCACTTGAAAACTTCGGAGCAGTTGAGTACAGGGCCCCTTGATTCGAGGAGATCGGTTAGCCAGTACCAAACCTACAGCCGGACTGAACGGCTTTCCCCACCTGGTCCCCAAATCAAAACCAAGTGGTCCTATTAGCGAGGAAAAAGGTAGACCCTTCGTTCGGGGCGATCGATCAGCCAGCACCGAAACCTACAGCCGGATGAATCACTTTCTCCAACTAACCCCGGCCCCAAGCCAAATCGTCATATTGGCAATCAAAAAGAGTGAACACCATCGTTCCCATAGATTTTTTATAAAATCGCTGAAACCCTTTAGGGGCAAAGGTTTTGAAAAATAAAAAGCCAGCAATTAAACCTGTGGATTATGGGATCTAATTTCGATGGCTGCGTAAATTTTTAACAGGGGACTGATAAGTACATGAACACCGAATAGCCATGAGACTCCCAAAGTTTTATGTCCCCTGCTTCAAGACGTAGCAAGACTCGCCAACTCCTGCAACTGTATGGCAATCACTGCCACTGGTGCAACAAACCGATGCAGAAATCAGAAAGAACCATCGAACACTTACTCCCGAAAAGCCGAGGCGGGTCTAACGAACTCTCGAACCTGCGTTTAGCCTGTTTCAGTTGCAACAATTCGCGTGGAAACAGCCTCGGACCTCCTCCCGGCAAGAATTTACGCACACAAAGAACTCAACCACATGAGAAAATAGCTTAAGATTTTCGCACAAGCGTGAGTTCTCATACCTAATAACCAACTTGTCCTCAAAAAAGTAGTATGGATGACCTAGATGAACGATTAAGCACTCTAATTACAGAAATCCGTCAAAATCCAGATCGCAGTAGAAAAGGGCGAACAGCCATGCACAAGCTGTTATTAGAAATTGACCAACTACCAGGACTCATAAAATTAACTCATCCAAATTATCCTGAAGCCCTCAATCTTACTTTAGGATGGGTTAGTCGAAAGATTGCTAATTTTGAGCCACGCCCGCCTTCTGTTTCAGAAAGTTTTGTCAAGTGGATTAACGGCTACCTGAGGGGGCGAATTAAAGATTTGTACTCTTCTGACCCAAATGCTCCAATTAGTTTAGATGCACTGATTGCAGTAGATGCTGGGAAAACAACTCGGCTCGAACTACTGCATGATTTTACGCTCAACGGGTTGGATGGCATGATTGAAAATGCTCAGAAAGAAACCACCCAGCGAATTGGTCTCGAACTAGAACTTTACATAGAGCAAGATCCAGAAGGCAAGCTAAAAAATAGCTACCCTCGTTCTCATCCGGAGTGTAACTGCCAATTCCTTAGCATGAGAAGAGTATTAAAAAACCCTCCTGACAAGTTTCAAAATTTAGCAAAAGAGTTAAATGTTAAGTACACAACTCTGAATTCTCACTGGAAGAGAAAATGCGAACCCTCGTTGCAAGAAATTGCCCGCACTCTAGGATATAAACAGGAACCACAACCATGAACATCGCAGAAATACCTCTGTTAACAGTACCGCTAGAATTAAAAGCTCACGAAATGGCGCGACAGTTGGCATCCGTTCAAAGTACAGTTCAAAAAGGAAAACGAGTTTACTTGAATGCACTGGCAGTTTACGCGGTTCACAGCTATTTAAAATGGCTGCAAATTGAAACAGATTTGAATTCTTCCGATAGCTTCAATCCAGCAAAAACGGCGCTTGCTAACGTTGCTGACTTGGTAATTCCAGGTATTGGCTCCTTAGAATGCCGCCCAGTTTTACCGGGTGAAACAACCATCTTCTTACCCGAAGAAGTAATAGAAAATCGGATTGGATATGTGGGAGTACAGTTTAGCGATCGCCTAGACTCCGTGCAACTATTGGGATTTGCTCCCAGCTTCGATAGCTCAAATCCACCGCAACAAATAGCAGTAGCAGAACTGATGCCGATTGACGCTTTAATTGAACAGATTACTCGTTTAGAAGAAGCCATCGCTTTCTTAGAAACAGATGATCCAGTGGCGGTACAGGTGCGATCTACGATCCAAACTCAATCGCAGAGCAATATTGTTGCCCAATTAGAGCGTATTTATCGAACTTGCGACGAGTACGAGTGGCGGTACGCAGGGGGAGAGATGTTAGCCGGGAGTACCACAGGAGGGGAGTTTACTCGTGAAAGTGCCGATAGCGGCGACACTGAGTTACAAGATTTAGCCGAAGCACTGCTGGAGAAGTTCGCAGAAATATGGAGGGATGCTGCGTAATTTTGGAACGGATGGCTGATAGGTATATAGCGAGTCTAAATCAGTTTGGCAAAAGCATCGTACTTTCTCAAATTAGGACGATTAAAAAGTTGATATTTGAAGAAAATCTCCACCAATCGTTTTACTGAAGCAAAACTCTTACATCGGTAATGGAAGCGCCTAATAAAGTTTTTAACCTGTAGCCAAATTCCCTCTACGGGATTTTCTTCCGGGGCATAAGTCGGAAGACGTTCGCAAATAATTGACCAATCTTGCCGCTCTTTTTCGTGATTTTGCACGGTTAAAAATTTTTTCATTTCTTCTCCTCTATGATAGCTCGCACCGTCCCAAATCAAGAGAATTTTCTGCTCGGAATCCTCTTGAGTATGAACTGCTTTAATTCCTTCTAAAAATTTCACTGTATTTACCCCATTACCCGATCCATAAGAACTAGCAATAAAATGATTAGTCAGTAAATTTAAAGCTCCATAGTAAGTTTGACGATCTCGTTCGTTATTTATAGCTATCACTTCTCTATCTTTCGAGTCACCCCATAGATAACTACAAACATCATCCCCCTGGACATGACATTCGTCTAAAGCATACACAGATAGGGTTCCAGATTGTATCTCTAGCTTAAATTTTTCTAATATTTCTGCAATCTCTAGGGTTCTTTTTTTTATGGCTTCTGGGTTTTTTCTAGTATTTTGTTTATTTGCTTTTTGCCAAGTTAATTGACTATCTTTCAAAATATCATAGTAACTTTGTGGTGATTTAAAGACTACATCATAAGTTTCAATAAGATGTCTTTCAAGCTCAGAAATATTTCGTCTTTCAGGTTTTTCCAGTAGCCAAATTTTTACCTCATTTTTTTGAACTTCAGTTAAATAACTTGGAGAGCCTTTATATTTAAGTTTTAATCCCAAAACTCCTTGTTGTTTGTATTCTTTTTTGGCCCGAGCAATCGACCTATAGGACATCTTTAGTAGGAGGCTAATTTCTGCATAAGACCAACCTTGCAGGTTCAATCTAACTGCTTGACCTTTTTTCCACTCTCTAATATTATTGGTGCTGTCAATGAACTCTGTTAAATCAATTAGATCTGTTGATATGCTGTCTAATAGAACACTAATTTCTATGATTTACACCCTCTTTGTACACAAACTTTTATTTTATCCTACCTGGTCCCTAGTGTCAAACTGATTTAGACGCGCTATATGTAGTCTCCCTTTCGTAACCTGTAAAGAATATGGCAAAAGGATTCGGTCCGAAGAAAGCTCCCCAAACGAACAAACGTCAGACAGCTTATTTCAAGTTGATTAAAGCGCTCCTCGAATGTCCTCGCGGTAAGGAACTGAAGATTTTAAGGAAGCACCTGGACTTGGTGGATGTTGGTTTGGTAGAAATGATGGAAATGGTAGCTACAATTTTTGTAGCGCAGCGGGATCGCTTAGGAGCTGAATTTTTAATTGATTTGGCTAATTTTTTATATAGTTCTTACATAGAAACAGAGGGGTCGCCAGTAAGAGGCTCTTTTGTTAAAGCTCCGGCTTTATTGTGGGAAGTATTGCGGATAATTTCGCTCAACCCAAGTGACCAACCAACTGTTTACTTAATATTAGCAACTAACTACGACGCACTGAATGAAGATTTTTTGCAGCAATTTTGTCTGTGGATAGATTACACGCTCCTGAAAAGCGAGCCAAAACTAAAAAAAGGCATCGCACTTTTTGTGATATTTTTCTGCAAAATGCTCTGGCAGTTTCCACTGGGTAATAGAGC
>CBFGOM010000283.1:0-6274 GCA_965650385.1 uncultured Oscillatoriaceae bacterium | reverse complement strand
CAGTGCAGACCTTGAACCCGGAGAACTGACCCAAATTAATTCAGCGATTCCTTTGATTAAAGGATGATGTAGTAAATTAGGAGCAAAGAAAATTATGATTATTAAAGACATAAAAAAAGGTGGCCTTCGTACCAGTGCCTTGGCTTTGGGACTATTTGCCCTCTTGTTACCGGCTTGTCAGCAAGATAACCAAGCTTATAATGAAAGTGAGCCGCAACCTACAACTACAGAGTATCAAGAACCGACAACAGACCGAGGTCCTGGAAGAGAATCGACAGCGACAACTTCAGGACAACCAGGAATGACCACGGGAGAAACCACAACGGGAATGGATGGGGAACAGATGGCAGCAACCCCAGAAAATATCTCCGCTAACCCAGAAAATTTTATCGGTCAAACCGTGACAGTCCGTGGAGATGTGGAGGAAATGGATACTTCTGCGGATACCTTTTTAATGAGTGATGACCGCGCTTTGGGTGGGGAGGGCATTCTGGTCATTAACTCTACGGGCGAACCTTTTGGGATTCCCGATGCTGATGATATGCAGGTCCAAGTTACGGGAGAAGTTCGTCAATTCCGCCAGGAGGAGCTCAATTCACAGTACGGATTGGACTTAGATCCGCAGTTGTATAGCGAGTATGAGAATCAACCCGCAATTATTGCTGAGTCTATGGCCCTCTCTCCAACGGGTGACCAAGTGTCCAACAATCCTGATGCCTTCTTCAATCGCCCTGTTGCAATGGAAGGCCAAATTGATGAAATGTTAGCGCCTAATACGTTTAGTTTCGATGGCGACAACGTGATTGTAATCAATGCTGACCAAGGTCAGGTCATCCCAGAAAATCAGGATATTGTAGTCACTGGGGAACTGCGTCCTTTGGATATAGCTGCCTTGCAAAGTGAGTATAATCTCAACTGGGATGCTGAAATGCAACAACGGATCCAATCCGAGTATAGCGATCGCCTCGTGTTAGTAGCCGACGGCATCTATCCGAAAGCTGAATAATTAAGCGTCGGTTTCAGGAGGGCGATTTTATCGCCCCCTCCTGGAAGTCTCACTCAACCCTAATCAACAAGAGGGTATTCTACTGTCATTAACCCGGGCTTTTTTCCCCCTTCAATTGACTGAATTCAACAGAAGGAACGTCCGTTTTTAAACCATTAGGTAATTAGATGAGGTTCATTCAATATGCTTAAAAATCCAACCCCAACAAACAACAAAATAGGAAACCCGATGGGAGTGGCGATCGCCTTAGCCTTGATAACTGCTACCTTGGTTCCCGTTTTCCCTAGAAAAGCTGTAGCGCAAATCGAAAACTATCCCGCTAATTCCGTAATTACCCTGGAAAATGTAGCCGGTTCCCCGGAAGAATTTTACGGCCAAACTGTGACAGTCCGAGGAGATTTTAAAGAAAGCATTGATGAAAATGCTTTTAAATTAACTCGGGGTGGGTTTTTATTCTTTGGCGGTTCAGAAATATTAGTTGTTAACAATACCGGACAACCCATTCTCCCCCCTGAGAATGACAATATACCCCTTCAAGTCACCGGACAAGTCCGGCAACTGCGAGTAGCTGACCTTGAGAAGGATTTTGGCTGGGATTTTTGGAATCCCGATGTGTATGTCGAGTATGACGAAAGACCTGTGATTGTTGCTGAATCTGTGGCATTAGCCCCAGATCCGGGCCAAATTGCAGAGAATCCAGAACAGTTTTATGGTCAAACTATTGCGGTAGAAGGTGAACTTAATGAATATTTTACCACCAATGCTATGTTATTACAACAAAATCGCTTAATTGGTGGAACAGATATGCTGGTGTTACTTCCCCCAGAGGCGAACCGAATTAATGCGGGAGAAGAGATCGTAGTAACCGGGGAAGTTCGGCCCTTTGTGATGTTAGAAATCGAGGGAGAGTTTGATATCCGAGGATGGACTCCCGAGATGCAAGCACTATTAGTTGAAGAGTTTGGAACCCGTCCTGTGATGTTCGCCGAAAACGTTTATCAAAAGGGTGAAAGCGATTAAGTTTTCTTCGGGCTAAACTAAAACAAATTTGAGACAGACCTCTTGCCGAATTCTGGAAGAGGTCTGTTAAATTGACGGGTATGCTGAGTGGGTTTAACTCAGGTTTATCTAAGTCGCGGGACAGATGTAAAATTAGGGTTAAATGAACTCAAGAGAGAACTCAGCATCCAGGCGATCGCCTACATTAAATATATTCCCTATCATTACTACAGGACCGCGCTATTAATGCAGCAGCAAAATTAGCCATTTCTAGTCAATTTGATGATTTTCAAGCTCTGGATGTTTCTGTTCATCAAGAATTTCTTATTAATGTTTTTAACTTTGAACTATCTCTGGAATGTCTATCTGATTGAGGGATTTGAAGATTATTCCAGGCCCAGTCCACTTGAATGACCAAGCGTATATTGAGAAAATCCCCAACAATTAATGGGTTTTTTTGAAATTAAAAATAAAAGAATAAAGCGAGTACAAGTCCTATTAATCATTTAGTTTTTAATTCAAGTAAATGCCCTTTTTACCTTTCTTGTTTAGCTTTATCTCAACTCTTATAAAAGGAGTGGGAACATCTGGCTTTCTGTTTGCAGCAGCAAACCCGATCCTCCCCCTCCTTTCCGGAATCGTCTTCCGGAATTGTCAACTTCATTTAGACTAACAACAGAAATTAGGGCATTTGGATGGGAATTAAATGGTCTTCGGTCACTCCATCTTGAAATCGACCTCCGTTAGACAAAACCAACATTAAATGCAAAGTCCAATCGGGATCAGTAGGTAAATCGGCCCAGGGAATAGCAATTTCTAGGCATTTATTGAAAGCAACTTGGGCACGACCTGTGCGGGGATGCCACTGATGATAATCTCGGGCTTCTTGGAACCACACAGATTGACTGATTAAGTTGATGCCGAGATGATGATGGAACAGGTGGTTAAAGGGTTCGCGATCGGGGGTTTGTGCTAAAGGGATGGGACTGATACTCATCCCATGACCGGGATAATACCACAATAAATTTAATTCCGGGGGGCAATCTTTACCGATTTTGGTGCCGGTTTTAAAATCAATTCGCAGATAGAAATGGAGGTGATCTACCCCATACCATACCCGCTGAATGGCGCTGCTGCGATGCATAGTCCCCCGGGCACCGCCGATTTCAATGCGACCCGCTTTGTCCCAATCCTGTTCGTCTCCGATGCCATCAATAATGGGATGGATGAAACTTTGGGGACGCCGATCGCCTTCTTGCTCATGGTCTTCCACCGGACGTAAGACGGTCTCGGGTACTGGCTCACCAAGTGCCTGATAGAGGGCTGCAATATGTTCCCGGAACAACTGATCGAACATGGCATCTTGGTTGGAGGAATGACCTTCGCCAAACCACCAGAACCAATCCGAACCCTCGGCAGCATACAACGCTTCCCAGGCTTCCGGATTGGCTTCTTCCGTAGCTTCTGGATGTTGGGCCAGCATCTGCCGCGCCGGTTCTAACAAATCCCAAGCTTTATTTTTAGCCGGGTCGCCAATCCAGGTTGTGAGACTCCCATCCACCCAAGATCCACTATGTAACCGAGCACTTGGCAGCGTCGCCGTAGGAGGAAACTTTTCAATAAACTCCGCCACAGTAACTAACTCAATTTCCCCATGATGACTGAGTTTCTCATAGAGAGCATTTAAGAACGGTTCGCCATCACGCTGATAAAATTCCCAGCAGTTTTCGCCATCCAGGGCAATTGTAACTAACCAAGGCTGTTCTAACCCGCTTTCTGCACCGGCTGCTTGTCGCTGTTTCAGGGAATAACCGATCGCCTCTAAATGGCCCACCAAATCCGATGCCGCCCGCCTCGGTTCCATCGCACCATAAGTAAAGCCAATCAAATCCGATAAGCGGTGATCTCGGAATACAATGGATAAATCCCCTTGAGGTGTTTCTAACCGATAAGGACGATACAAATACTCCGGTTCAAACAGATTACCCGCGCCATCCCGATGGAAAAAGTGCTGCAAAGTCCAGCCTAAAACCGCTTCATCGGAACAAATCCATTTAAACCCTTGTTCGGCAATATAGGGTAAAATCTCAGGACTGACCGCTTGTTCCGAAGGCCATAACCCCCGGGGATTCTGGCCGAATCGCTCTTGATACATCGTCCAAGCTTTACGCAAGTGCCGAGGAATATCTTCGGACCACTGGAAGCGATGCTGGGGTAATTCCATGTTGGGAATCGCCACCCGACCGGCATTAGTATCCGCTAGTAACGGTAAAATCGGGTGGGTATAGGGGGACGTAATCACCTCCAACTGTCCCGATTCCTGCATCTGACGATGTTGGGGGATAATTTTGCTAATAATCTCCCGCTGTTTGGAATAGATGCGCTGGCGATCGCTTAGGGTGAAATTCCGCCCTTGTTTTAACCAAGCTTCAATTTCCGGATCATCCCAAAAAATCGGATCAATCCAGGCGAGATTGTGCCATGCCAGCAAATCCCCATACTCGCGATCGCCCCAATGTTCCAAACACCATCCCCGGCCCTCGTTCTGCCGTTGGGCATACAATTCAGCGTAGCGGGGATGTGGATCGATTAAGGTGCGATGGTTCCCGTCAAAGAAATGCTCGACAATAAAATGTTTCTGTTCTAGGTTAAGCTGGTCTTCTGGAGTGAGGGCAGCCGTTAAGTAAGGATCAAACGCCGTGCCTTCGATATAGTCTTCTAGTTGTAAAATCAAGGACGGTACTAAATTCACCGTTTGACGGAGTTTAGGATACCGATTCAAGATCAGCACTAAGTCTAAATAATCTTTCGTGCCGTGCAGACGGACCCAAGGCAGCCGATATTGCCCCCCAATTCGGCTTTTATAGAGGGGCTGATGCTGATGCCAAATAAAAGCAACATAAAGCGGGTGAGGCATAGTCAGAAAAAGTGATGAGGACAGGAGATGGCGATCGCCGGTCAGGGTTGATGAGTTCATCGCACAGACTGCTTGCAGGTGAACATTCCTAACCGACCTGCGATCGTCAATTCCTTCTGAACTTACAGCACTTGTTCCACTTCAGCAATCTCAGGAATGGATTCGCGCAATTTGCGTTCGATCCCCATTCTTAACGTCATGGCAGAACTCGGGCAGGATCCACAAGCGCCTTGGAGTCGCAGCTTGACAATTGGACCATCCAATTCGACAAGTTCGACATTTCCGCCATCCGCCATCAAGTAGGGGCGCAGTTCATCTAATACAGTTTCGACATTTTCCGAAGTTAGTGCCAATGTTGCAGACATAATTCTCCTGGTTTTCAGTTTAGGGTCCTATCCAAATTTTAACGGTTCTGGGGAAAGGCCGGGATAGGGCGATCGCCGATCGGTCGGAAGACAAGGCGGAATTTTCAAGGTGAACCCCAGATTTCACAGAGTTTCACCCAATCTGAGGGTCCAGGAATCTGGGTCACCCCAGATCCCTGAGTTTTGGCAATTTAAACCCTTGCCGGTTCTAAAAGTTTAATGTTCGAGAAATTGAACTCCGTAGTGGTTACCGTATCATTTTCTTTGGAGTGAATGACTTGATGGGTCATCAGGTAATACTCTCCAAATTTTTCGTAGGTGTCCTCAAAATCCAGTTCTCGGATCAGGTCGTTGGTTTGAGCGTTGCGGAAGACGACATGATAGCGAGTAGCAACGTAACCCTCGCCGGTATCCAGACTTTCGGCGGTATCAATCGTAAACGCCATGCGGCCCATGACTCGGCTAACTTGGCAGATTTCCGTCCCTCGGATTTTGTAGTTGGACCCCATCGCATCCCCTTTGACCAGGATTTCTATGGCATTGGTGTCGTCCGATTCCCCAGCGCTAAAGCTATTTTTGCCGTGGGCGTCCTCAAATTTGCTGCGTTTGCGATGGGTCACGATATCCCGCAATTGGGTATAGACGCTTTGTTGCACCTCTTCCTGGTCAATTCCGCTAACTTCTACGGTGAGGTCACCTTTGATGTGAATTTGGCCGGTATAGGTTTCTTCTCCCTGTTTGACTTGGAGTTCCGCCTGATATCCTGGAAAATTCGAGTCCCAGGTGTAACGGTTTTCGTAAGCAGCGCGGAATAAATCCCGGGGGTTCGTTTGTTCTGTCATGTTTGCCCTTAGTTTTTCAATGTTGACCTCCTTTTAGGGTACAAGCTGACTGGGTAGGTTGTGGGATCACGCTCAAGACCCCTACCGGCTGGCAGACACCCAGTTCGGGACAACAGATCCCGTTAGAAACCGGGTTTTTTAGCCA
>CBFGOM010000282.1:0-6346 GCA_965650385.1 uncultured Oscillatoriaceae bacterium | reverse complement strand
GTGGGTGACAGAGAATATAACAAGGATATGCTCTCTTTAATTGCCAAAATTCTCCATACTGATACGGGCAAAAAAATAATCCAATTTCTCAATACTTCCTCGCCTCACCATCCCCTAACTGATGAAATGAGTAATATTTATCTTGGTAATGCAATTGACCAAGTACCACTACCTGTTCGTCAAGCCTCACCAGAAGTCAAAGAGCTACATGAAAGCAAGGCTGCCCCCCTCGGTAATGATAACAATAGTCGCGCACTTGGCATTGGTAAAAATGTAGACATGAATGCCCTACCAAACACCCTAGGGGATTTAAAAACAGCTACTGATTTTCGGGATGCGGTTTTTGACCCAAGCAAAATGGGTGTGGCTATGGGTGGTATGCAATATGATTTTAATAAAGGTACTGGCTCCTTTGTCTATGTTCATGGTGACGAACCATCGAACCTTGCAGGCAATGATTTCCATGAGATTCTTGGTCCCCGATTTATTACTTTGGCACACGAACTGGGTCATGCTGCCCATATGAAGCGTGGGGCAACGGCAGGAACCGACTCCCATAATGGGTTTATGGAGACATTCTCTACCGCAGGAACATCGGTTCCTGGAGCTAGTGATGTGTGGGACAACTCCGAAGAATTCAATGTCATTACCAATTTTGAAAATGCTATCCGCGAGGAATCTGGTATGGTGACACAGCGTACAGGACATCGTGATGCGGAATTGCTACGAGCGCAGGATGATTATTATAAGGATCCACAAAAAAAGGAACTTGCAGACCAACGAGCTTATAATTTAGCCCTGCGGCTCAACAATCTAGTTCCAAAAGTAATGTCCCTAATTGATACTTCTTATGTAGACCCGCTTGGCAAGGTTTCCAGTCGCATTAGCAAGATTGATACTAAACGTCTCTATCATAATGACACCTACTATCAAATCTTCAATAGCGAAGTAACAATGTGGGAGAACAACTTATCAGACGCTCATATACAAAAAATTCAAGATGGGTATTGGAAAAAAATTCAAATAGGTAAACATTTTATAAACCAGCTTTACTCAAAAGCTAAAAAAATTCCAAACAATCTAAAGATTGAGACCAAACGTGTTAACAATATTATAGATAATAATCTTACAGACTATATCACACGAGGGAAAACATCGGAGTATAACCTCTTACTACAAGATATCCAAACTTTACAAGAAGGACTTATTAAGCTAATATGAGTGTTTTGGTAAGCACTTGAGCAAAAATAATTGTATTCGTTAGGGTAGGCTGATCAAGGGTTTTGGTGGATGAAAATGTACATTTTTTTTGCATGACTGATTAGGTTGCGTTGAAGGAAAAAATCGAACAATCTACTATAAACTCTAATAAATTTACCCCGTTTGACCCTCGGTTTTATTCCAACGAAAACACGATGCCTTGACCTAACAATGGAGCGTTCATAACTTGGGGTTCAGAAGAATGTTTCCATCCTTCGAGGCCATCGTTTCGACATCTAATCGATCACTTCTGAAGCATCTGAGGAAAATAAGTGTCGGTCCTGAGAGTTATTGGGTGACCTTGGCTGTGATGGGACTCGCCTTCTGGGAATAAACTGGAAAATAACTGTTGGTGGTGACAGTTATTTTAAAGATTGCCCGTTAAATTTCAGATGCGATCGCAACCATGCCCCAACTCCCCGAATGCCACTCCTGCCGATACCACTCTCACCATTACTTGTTAGTCTGTACGCTCCATCTATCGGGGCCACCATCGGGGCCACCGCTAGAGACCTGCTTGGACTACAACCCAGACCCTAACTCAGAAAACCGACAGTTTCGAGACTTCTTGGAACTAGGCGAACCCGTGGACATTGAGGCCACTATCATCAATCCCTATCACGATGCACCCGAGGAGAATTGGGCACCGGACGGCTGGCAGTTTGCCGAGGGGCAACTGCGGCGGGTGGATTGAGGCAGTGGAATAGCCGATCGCTTTTATTTCTTAGGAGTAATAGGCATGAGCTAATCAAAATACAGTAATAGCCTACAGTCTACCATTGTGCGCTCGACCGATGGCAGACTGTAGACCAACAAATTCAAATTAAAAACTATTTTTAGTATTATCTAGCGTGACCAAGTTTCCGTCTAACAGGAATCTTGATCAAAAATTCTGTTCCCTCACCCATAATAGAGAAACAATCCAGCTTGCCCCCATGTTTTTCAGTAACAATTTGATAGCTGATCGACATCCCCATTCCCGTTCCTTTGCCAATCGGTTTAGTTGTGAAAAAAGGCTCGAAAATGCGATGCGTGATCTCTTTCGATATACCCGAACCGTTATCGCCGATCGCAATCTCCACCCACTCGGCATCGATTGCAGAGGTTCGGATGGTAATTTGACTGGGATTTTCTTTAATTTCCTGGTACTTCCGCCGCGCATTATTCTCTTCCAAGGCATCAATAGCATTGGACAGAATATTCATAAACACTTGATTGAGCGGGCCTGCATAGCACTCTACCAGGGGTAGAGAAGCGTAGTTTTTAACCACCTGAATTTCCGGTCTTTCAGAGCCAGCTTTGAGACGGTGTTGCAAAATCATCAGAGTGCTGTCGATCCCTTCATGGATGTTTACTGCTTTAATATCAACTTCATCCATGCGTGAAAAATTGCGAAGCGACAGCACAATTTGGCGAATGCGATCAGCTCCTATTTTCATGGATGCCAGTATTTTTGGTAAGTCTTCTTGCAAAAATGCCAAGTCAACAGCTTCGGCTTCGGCTTCAATTTCAGAAACTGGATTGGGATAATGTTTTTGATAAAGTTCAATCAAGCTTAGTAGGTTCTGAGTATATTCATCAGTGTGAGTAAGATTGCCGTAAATGAAGTTTACAGGGTTGTTAATTTCGTGGGCAACTCCGGCTACCAGTTGACCGAGGCTCGCCATTTTTTCAGTCTGTACTAATTGAGCTTGATTACGATGCACATCCTGTAGGGTTTGCTCTAGCCCCTTTGTTGCTTGTTCGCTTTGCTGACGTTTGAGTCGGGTTTGTACGAGAAGCCAGGAACCGATCGCAATTAATCCGGTGAGTCCAACAAAAAAGAGTAGCAGTTGATTGCGGATTACTTGCGATCGCTCAGTTAGAACCTCTGGTGGAACGTGAGCAACCAGTTTCCAGGAGTAGGATTTGGCATTTACTTGAGCAGGACTAGAACCAAAAGCATCAGCCGAACCCATACTTGAGTGCGCTCCTAAAATGTCTAGCAATGGATAAATAGTCGTGAAGGTGTATAGCCCCTCATTGGTATAAAATTGCCCACTTTGTGGATCTCGGATCTGCTGCCACGTTGCAGGAAAAGACTTAGCAAGCGTGCGCTCATGGCGATCTGCATACATAAAGCCCCACTCGTCTTCCGGCTTTTTACCTTTGAGCCAATATCCTTCAGAATTTAGCAGTAGTATGGTTCCAAAAGATAGCGAGTTCTTTTGGGATAACTCTTGGAGAAACGCTTCAGCCAGATAATTGAGTACAACTATTCCTCGCTTACGCCCTTGATCGTCAAATACAGGGGTTCCAAAGCGAATCATGGGTTTCAGGGGTTGCTCTATCTTGCCGAAATCGATATTTAAGTCCAGCGGTGAGATGAACACCTCACCTGCTTGCAACCCAAAAGTATCTTTGAACCAGTAGCGCTGAGACTGATTTTGCAATTTTTTATCGGGTACGATACTAGGTTGTCCTCTATTAAAATTGACCCTCACTACTTCCTGTCCAGTCAGATCTAAAAACCGAATCTGATCGTATTGCTGTTTTTGTTGAGACACAACCAGGTATTCTTCTGCCAGGGCCGATCGAAACTCCCTCAAAATGTCTTGGTTACTTGCCGGATCGAGAATGACCCGCAGTTCATGCTGTTGCGCCAATATCATCAAGTCAGCCCGAATTGAGCTAAAACGGTTGGCAAATAACGCCGTTTTCACCTCTACTTCACGACGTTCTGATCTAGCAATTTCGCTCTGAATCAGATTAGCCTGAATTTGATAAAAGGTAATAAATCCTGTGCCGACTACTGCCGTCAAGGGTAGAAAAAGAGTGAAAAATTGTTTTGCTGTACGGCTGAGATAGTTATGGAAATCAGGCTGATTTTTGGGATGCTCGAATCTGAGAGACTTCAGCATAAAATTAATTTCTTAACAGGATATTTGTTAAACTTTGAGCGATGCTACTTTGAAGATTGGTTGGCATTGCCTTTTGCCTCATTTTCTAAGTAATGCTTCACACTTCTGATGCCTCCCAAAAGTGCTGCATATACTGGCCGTGGGGCTGGACCGCCTAGAACTGCATCATCAGGTTTTGGGTGATTTGGGTTCTCTACCATTGTACATTACTCCGTTGGACTTACTTTGCAGTGCTTGGCTAGAGATCTGTCAAATAACTTTACTTTTTTTGTAAAGTTTTACGAGCATTTTTTTGAGTTTATGTCTGTAAAAATACTGACTTCGGTATCGGTATGTAAAGACTAGAAAGCCTCCTAACAATCTAGCACCAAAAAATAGCATAGCTGCAATCCGAACTACAGGAAACCCGTCAACACCTTGCTGACCGACAGCAGAAAATAGCCGACCTCAAGAGCAAGTTAGAGCAGGTGGGAGCGCCGCAAACAACTCAACTACTGGCAGGAAAACTACCGGAGGCGGCAATCGCGATCGACCAATTTTGGGGCAAATATCCGCAATCTAAGGTCACTTTGAAAGATGTTGAAGGGATTCTAGAACTAATAAATGTTGGCTAGTTCATAGAAGGGGCGGAATAGGTCAGACCCTGGTCATAAAATAGCCTAGTTTTACAGGTTGCCTAGTCTGGGGCTGCGATCGCAGTTTCAAGGGCTTGAAGCACTGAAAGCCTTGCAGGGATTCCACAACCGCACTAATTGGAGAACAGGCTGGTTAATTTTTATCAATTTTCTCTCGCTGCCAGAATACAGCTGCCAGAACTCATGAAAATGTGGGGGTTCTAGGGATAGGCCGGTTAGAACTAGGTGAACCGGCTGACATTGAGGCTACAATCACCAACCCCTATCACGATGAACCCGAAGAGAATGGGTCACCGGAAGGCGGGCAGTTTGTCGAGGGGGAACTGCGGCGGGTGGATTGAAACGGAAAACTCTGTGCAAGAAAAGACGCGATCGCCAAACGTTTCTGAAAGAGAATCGCTTTAGGGAATCCAGCTCAAGAAACAGCGATTACCTTTTTGTTCTGTAATTTCTGCACCTAACCGCTGATAAAAACTTAATCCCCGAACGTTGCGAGCATCCGCAGTCCAGGCTAGATGGGTGCAGTCATTTTCCTGGGCAACTTGAGCCAGATAATCCATTAAGGCTGTCCCTGCTCCTTGACTTCGGATTGTCTCATCGACGTATAAATCATCGAGCCAGATGCTAGGTTGACCCGCAAATGAGGAGTACCTAAATCCGTACAATGCAAATCCCACCGGCTGTCCTGACTTTTCTGCAAACACCACATAGGCAAAGGGGATTGTGCTAAACAGGGTTTGGCGGATTTTTTCTTCAGAGACTCGCAATGCACCAGAAAAAGCGCCCATATTGCGGTCGAACTGTGCTTTCTTCTGAATGAACGAGAAAATCAACGGCACATCCTCAAGAGTAGCAGTTCTGACTCGCATCGCTATCATTCTTATCAACCTACTTGGCGATCGCAATTATAGCGATGGATGGTACGGCAGCGGTTTACTGGGACTTGGTGGCGGAAACTTATGAGATTGGCGTCACCGAGAATGGAGGCGATCGCCCGCTACCGACCCAACCCAGTAAGTGTCAGGCCGACTGTTTAAAAGAGGCGATCGCACCTGATGCAGCTTCAATCTTTACGCCTCGGCTCATTCCTCATCTTCGCCCTAACCGGAATATTTCCAACTCTTCTAGTGAGGATGCGATTGCCTTCATCCGTATCAGAGCAGTCCCATCCATAAGTATTGGGGAGCTATTACTGGCTCACTCCTAAATCAACATTGGGATAGAGGCATGAAAAATAGCCGGGGCATAAACTGGGAGCAACAAGAGGAGTAGCAAACAATGCCAAGAGAAGTGACGGATGCCAAGGGGATTACCTGGAGTTGTGTTCAGGCTTATGCAGGGCTTTCGGATGAGCCAGAAAATCGAGAAGCCGCCCAAGTCAAGGGAGAGAGTGATTTGTATTGGGTCGTCTGTACCCCCGATGGTGGGGCACAGTCGGTCCGCCTTCAGCTAGAGGGTGAGTGGGAAAAATCTTACTCAGATGAAGACTTGCTGGAGCTGAAGGGGTGACAATCCGGCTAGAAACTAGATTGGATAAGGGACATAGCTCTT
>CBFGOM010000281.1:0-6370 GCA_965650385.1 uncultured Oscillatoriaceae bacterium | reverse complement strand
AAAAGGCTAAAACTCTCTTCCCATAAGGATTTCTAATTTTCGGACGAGCCTAATGGCTGTGCAGTATTAGGCTACTTCAGCGTTTCCCGTTCCCTAAACTTAAAAACTAAACCAGATATTACCTAAACATTAAGACAGGAAGTTCCCTTAATTGGGCAAAATAAAAATTTTCAAAATCAGGCGATCGCGCCCGGATTCTTTTGCCTGATAAAGAGCCTTGTCCGCAATAGAAATCAACTCAGAGGGGACCGTACTTGCACAAGGAATTGTGGCAGTCACGCCCAAACTGACCGTAATAAATTCACTCACCGAAGAAGTCGGATGGGGAATTTGTAAATTGCGGATTTCAGTCCGAATTTTTTGAGCCACACTCACCGCCCCTGCTGCATCGGTATTGGGAAGCAACACCGCAAATTCTTCTCCCCCATAACGCGCCACCAAATCCCCAGGACGCTTCACCGCTCGCGTTAATGCCTCTGCAACTTCTTGTAAGCATTCGTCCCCCGCTAAATGCCCACAGGAATCGTTGTAGCGCTTAAAAAAGTCTACATCACACAAAATCAAAGATAAAGATGAGGGATTTTGGACAAAATGAGTCTCTGTCCCCGCATTTTTCGCTGACACACTTTCCCGAATCAGTCGCCGCCATTCGTGTTCTAATGCTTGATCAAAACCGCGACGATTGGCAACCCGAGTCAACCCATCCAGAAACGCTAGACGCTGTAACTCCTCATTCGCCGCTTGTAGTTCTCGATAAAGCTGTGCTTGTTCCAGCAATCGTCTAACTCTTTGACGCAAAACAGCCCAGTGAATCGGTTTGGTGACGAAATCCACTGCACCTACCTCAAATGCGTGATCCACCGATTTACTGTCCTCAAGACTGGTAATCATTAAAATGGGGGTATGGGATGCAAAGTCATACTCCCCCGACGAATCATCCTCAAACATGGCTTGCAGCCTAGTACAGCAGGTAAAACCATCCATAACAGGCATGATGGCATCCAGCAAAACCATATCGGGATTCAAACGAATATATGCCTCTAAACCCTGAAGGCCATTTTCTGCTTCGGCTACTCGGTAGCCCTCTTTTTCCATAACTTGACGGAGGAGATCCCTCATAAAACGGTCATCATCGACGACCAAGATCAGAGGGGGTTCTTTATCCGGGGTCGATGATTTTTTACTCACACCAGCTATCGGATTCTCCATTCGCCTATCATTGACTGCCCTAGTCCATCCCCTTTCAAGTCCCGTCGTTTTGTACTTTAACGATGGCATTTTTATTAAATAACTCCCTTGA
Organism: uncultured Oscillatoriaceae bacterium; assembly: GCA_965650385.1. Classification (GTDB taxonomy): domain Bacteria; phylum Cyanobacteriota; class Cyanobacteriia; order Cyanobacteriales; family Laspinemataceae; genus Laspinema. Next base: position 5,070 of record CBFGOM010000281.1, on the reverse strand, counting down.
GTTTATTATGAATCATCGGTTGCTACCTTGTGAGCGATCGCTGTAGCTGCTGGAAGTGACCCTCCGTAATAGATCCGGGTGACTTCTATCACCTACACCAGCCCTCAACCCGGTGACTTAACCTCAGCAGCGAGGACCCTCCGACCCGGGCTTGACGCCAGAATCAATAGGTATTTCCCTCCCAGCAAGGGTTTCTTCCCAACTCCTGTTCTCAAAGATCTGCTTTCTCTTTTCCAGGCTGAGGCAGGTGGGGTTCATTTAGCTTCACCCCAAAAGGCTGTAGGTTTTAGCAGCCCTCTTCTGCTCCCATCGAACACTCATACAGCGCTGATTGACTTCCTTCTTGCTTTAGGAAATCACAACTCCAAACGGTTGGTGACTACACTAACCCGCTTTTATCATCGTGATTGACTAGTTTTAGGGTATTTTCACTTTTGTGAGGGCAAGATTCTCTCCTATCTTTTGGACAGAAGGGGCCTTTAATCTTTTTCCCATCATAAATAAATTAATGGACCAAAACCTTCTACTATAGGTAGATTTATCAGCCGATTCAGGTGGGTTTTCTTGGATATACCGTTTCGGCTCTTGATCGGGCTTTGTGGGATTCCCGGTGTTTTTCTCTGAACGAACAGCTATCGCCTTCTCATCCTTTTTTTTTAACTCAAATTGATGAGAAGGCGATTAATATTTAGAAATATGACTAACTTAATTCAATAGAAATGAGACTCCCGATGAATCCCACCCAAACTCCTCAGAATAAGTGCATTTCTAAGAGAATATCCTGGGGAAAACATCCCGTTTGAGCTTTACCTGCTTCAATTCTAGGGCAAAATTATCCCCTAATAGCCTCTAAAACGTTGCTCCATGCAAATCAGCCGGAGTCAGATGGGATTGGATGACTTCTCCATCCCGAAACATGACAATTCGTTTAGTTGCGCGTGCAACTTCTGGTTCGTGGGTTACCATCACGATCGTCATGCCACTTGCATTAAGTTCTGAAAAAATATGGATGACTTCTTCAGTGGTTTTGGTATCTAAAGCGCCGGTAGGTTCATCCGCTAATAATAAAACAGGCTGGTTAACGATCGCCCGCGCGATCGCCACCCGTTGTTGTTGTCCTCCCGACATCTGGTTCGGTTTATTATTCATCCGATTTTCTAACCCAACCCGCGTTAATGCCTCCTTGGCTCGTTCCCGTCGCTCTGAGCTAGGAACTCCCGCATATACCATCGGTAACATGACATTTTCTAAGGCGCTTAATTGAGCTAATAAATGATATTGCTGAAAAACAAACCCTAATTTTAAATTACGAATTTTCGCTAAATTCGCATCTTCCATTTGGGTAACATCTACCTCATCCAGATAATAATATCCGCTACTGGGCCGGTCTAGGCATCCAATAATATTCATGGCGGTAGATTTTCCTGAACCCGATGCCCCCATGATGGAGCAATATTCCCCTTCATAAATGGTTAAATTAACGCCTTTTAGGGCTTGAACTTCTGTATTGCCGGACCCATAAATCTTGTAAACATCTTTCAGTTCTACGATCGCTGCTTTTTTTTTCGCACTACCCAGGGTAGCTTGGAGTTGATTTTGAGAGTTCATAGTAATCTTTAATTCAGTAAATTGACTAATTAACCAATAGAGAAAAACCCATGACTAAAGACCCCTAAAAATTAGTCACTTCTTAAAGCTATAATCGGGTCTAGTTGGGCTGCACGACGAGCAGGAACCACACCAAAAAATAAGCCGATGCCACCAGAGACACTAGTTGCTAGAGCGATCGCCATTCCCGAAACTCCAGCTTCAAAGGGCGTGACTAGGGCAATCAAAAAAATACCCCCTACCCCAATCCCAATGCCGATCGCACCCCCCGCCACCGATAAAATCACTGCTTCTATGATGAACTGAATTAAAATATCTTGCTGAGTTGCGCCGATCGCCTTGCGCAACCCAATCTCCTGAGTCCGTTCGGTCACGGATACCAGCATGATATTCATAATCCCAATTCCACCCACCAGCAGGGAAATACTCGCCACGGCTGCGAGTAACACGGTTAACGCCCCGGTAATCGCATCAAAGGTATTCATTAAATCTTGCTGATTCTGAACGTAGAAATCATCTTCCTCTGTAATTTTATGGCGCAAACGCAATAAATTTTCAATTTGAAACTGCGCCATTCCCATCCCTTCTTCATTAGCGATCGTCACCCAAATAAAAGAAAGCGGTAGTCCGTATGGCGATTGTCGTCCTAAGATTCTATTCGCCATAGTCGTGATGGGAATTAAGGCGGTTTCATCGTAGTTTGTCCCAAAAGATGCTCCTTTGGGTTTCATCACTCCAATCACTTCTAAGCTAACATTTTTAATGCGAACTTTTTCTCCAATTGGGTTGCTGTCCCCAAATAAAGCAATCGCTAAATCTGAACCTAGTGCTACGACTGGATTGCTGCGCTGAACGTCTAATTCATTGAAAAATGTTCCCTTTTCTACCTCAAAGTTACGGACCTTCAAAAAATCTGGCCTGATGCCAAATATCAACGCTGAAAAGTTTTGATTCCCATAGCGCACCAACTCGCTACCATTAAGTTCGGGAGACACGCCATTAATCCCGGGGACTTGAGAGGCAATCGCTGCTGCATCGTCTAACACTAAAGTTTGTGGGGGTCCTCCCAATCTACGGCTATTTCGATTCCCAGGGGCAATAATCAGCACATTGGTTCCCAAGGACTCTATTTGTCCCCCAATAAAATTTTGCGCTCCTTCCCCAACTCCAATCGTAGCAATGACAGCGGCATTCCCAATAATAATCCCCAGCATAGTGAGGGTACTTCGAGTTTTGTTGGCGACTAGGGTTTTAGTCGCCATATCTAAGCTTTCCCATAAGTTCATTTTTCTCTGTCCTTACTCTACAATTCACCGTTAATGTTTTAAAAGAATTACCCTTATAATAAGTTTTTTTCAATTTAAAACTATAAAATTGTAGTCAAAGCCGGGATAATTTTCTTTCCAGTTGAACGGCATAAAGATGATAATTATCCTAGCTTTTATCGAAAAAATGTAAGAGCTGCCAATCTGGAGAAATATCCCGGTTTTTGGATTGTAAATCCACTGATTTTATTGGGTGGCGCGCCAAATTTTAATAGTTTGGTCAGCACTGGCACTGACGAGGGCCTGTCCATCAGGACTAAAGGCAACGGAGAGAACTCGCCCTTGATGATTGTTAAACTGGGTTCGCAGGGAACCATTTTCAACATTCCAAAGGCGTAGGGTGCGATCGGCCCCTCCACTGGCAAGCAATTGACCATCGGGACTAAATGCGACTGCTAAGACCCAATCTGCATGACCTGTTAGAGTGCTTTTCAAAGACCCGGTGTTGAGATCCCATAGCTTGATCGTGTGATCGGCACTGGCAGAGGCTAAAGTTTGTCCATCGGGACTAAAGGCGACTGCGGTAATAGGGCTAGAATGCCCTTCAATGGAGCGCCACTTTTTCCCATTAGGCATTCTCCAAAAGCGGATAGTATTATCGTAGCCCCCACTTACCAAGGTATTGCCATCTGGACTGACGGCAACTGCCCACACAAAGCTAGAATGCCAGTTTAGGGTTCGCCTTTCTGTTTCCGTGTTGACATCCCACAGGATGATGCTGCGATCGGCACTGGCAGAGGCTAAAGTTTGTCCATCCGGGGTGAAGGCGACGCCGCGAACCGCAAAGGTGTGACCCAATCGTGTTCCGGTCAAAATGCCTTGATTCACATCCCACAACTTGACTGTGAGATCGCTACTCCCACTCGCTAAACTTTGTCCATCAGGACTAAATGCGAGGGAATTCACATCAGAGGAATGTCCAAGCAGGGTGCGAATCAATTCCCCACTTGTCCAATTCCATAGATTAATTGTATTGTCTCGACTGCCACTGGCGAGAATGCTGCCATCGGGACTAAAGTTTAGGGCCCCAACCCAACTGGTATGCCCTTCTAGGGTTTTGTCTAAAATAAAGAGGGGTTTGGATTGCTGGTTCAGACTCTCGGTTGCGGGAGGCTGGATTTGCGAATGGGCCACTTGCAAGCGATCCTGGAAGGCGATCGCGAAAGTTAAACTAACTAAGCTAGGGAGTAAAAACCAGCGCCAAGATAATCTCATGTTCAGGGTCCGATCCTCTATATTTCCTTGGTTTGCGATCAATGAAGATACTTTTTTTGTTGAAAAGTTCTTCTTTAATCACTATTTATACCCTTAGAGGGGTTAGTTCGGTGGGATAGGCTAGGTCTTAGCAATCCTTCATCCCCAATTCCTTCACGGGTCTGGTTGAAGGGATAAAAGTTAGGTAGACCGGGTTGATGACCCCGCACTTCTTCAAGTATTTTTTGACCAGCAAACCTTGGCTTGTTTTATAAAGACTTCAACAATTTTATCTCTGTGTTTATTTTAACCTAAAAATTTTATAATTTAAGATACAAATATTTTTAAGTCGTATAAAATATCTAAATTCAAGTTGAATATTGCAGGCTTATCCCCTTAATAAAGAATAGTGATTTTATCGGAATTGCTCATAAACTATAACAGTTTTCAAGGGATTGGAGTGCAGTTTTTGGGTCAAAGTCTCCCTTATACCAGGGGGACTTGAGGAGATTATTTAGAGTTTAGGCGATCGCAAACCGTTATATCCCTCAACTCCATAACAAATCCATTCATAACCGTTGAAGTGATGCCAACGCCGAGGGTTTGGATAACGGTTTGGATAAGGGTCATTCCTGGCACCAGTCCCTTACCAGTTGTGGCATGGAGGAGTGGGGTATGAAAAAGTAACCCCATTCGCTAGGGAGACTGGGTAGGCGATCGCTTCTGTATCACTGCGAAACTCACTCATTTCTGAAGGTAAAACGACCCCTGAACACCGGATGTTCAAAGACAACTAATGTCGTCCTTTTGCTCAACAAAAAGGCCGCTTATTTTTAGTGTACTTTTCAATAATCAAGCTTTAAATGGACACAACTGGACTCGAACCAGTGACCCCCACGATGTCAACGTGGTGCTCTAACCAACTGAGCTATCTGCCCGACGT
>CBFGOM010000280.1:0-6389 GCA_965650385.1 uncultured Oscillatoriaceae bacterium | reverse complement strand
TTCAGGTATTTTTATCCCAATGGCAGCTAGAGTTAGTTCCTCCGGAGGACAGGGGAGATTTTCAGGGGTTTGCAGCGTCTCAAACCCTACTTTACCGAGACTCGAATCGGACTTTTATTAGTCAACTGTCGAGAGGATCGCAACGGATCTCGATGATAAACCCATCCGGATCGTAAAAGTAGATCCCGCGTCCCGTAGGACGGGTGACGGGACCGCTATCGATCGCCACCTGATGCACTTTAAGTGCCTCAACTGCGCCATCAAATAACTGTGGATCAATATCGAAAGCGAGATGATTGGCACGGGTAAAGGCACGTTTCGGGTCCGGATCTGGGGGTAATAAATCCGGTTCGTAAAATAAATCGATAACCGTCCCATCGGGGGTAACAAAATTGGCAACTTTCCCGCTTGCGACTAATTCGCGCAACGTGGTGGGAACTTCATCGCCAGTCAGTTCCTGTAACCCTAGGATTTGACCATAAAAATGGCGGGATGCTGCCAAATCCCTGACGTTAAATGCGATATGGTGTACTTGTCGTAAACTGCCAGGCGCGATCGCAAAAGTTGGAGATTCTAAATTGATTTGCATGATATGGACTCATTTGAGAGGGTAATCCGGGTTGAAATCTCTCAGGAGATTTTGGAGGAATCCCAGATGGATTGGACGGGTTTATTACGAAAATTTTTACCAGAAGTGGTGCGATCGCCTCGGGGATAAATGCGATCGCAACCGGGTCCGGATGAGCGATTAGATATCCCTACAACGCATCAGGATCAATTCCCATTTCCCGCAGGCGATCGGCGATCGCTTGAGATTTCTGGCGTTCTCGTTCGAGTTCTGATTCAGCCATTTGCGCCCGTTCTTCCGCTTGTCGCGCCCGTTCCTGGGCATTTCGCAACAGTTCGTCTAATTCCAACGTCGTGAGAAAGGGTTCGCCATCGGGACGGTACATTTGCAATCCAGTCTCCGCCATTTGAAAGCGTACTGCGAGGCGGGGACTGACCCATCCGTCCATTTGTTCGATCGGTTGTAAACTCCCCTCCGCTTTGCACCATCCCGCTAAATCCAACAAATCGGGATGATATAGATAGTATTCTTCAACCCCGTAGTTTTGATAAAACGCCAATTTCTTTGCCATTTCCGAGGGACGGTTTCCCGGAGACCAAATTTCAAAGACCACTTGGGGAGGGATATTGTCTTCCTTCCACTGTTGGTAAGACCCTCGATATCCTTTGGGTCGTCCAAATGCTACCATCACATCCGGCGCTTGTCTGAGCTTGTTATTGCCTTCAACAGGATACCAGAGTAAATCTCCAGCGACAAAGACATTCGGATCCTGAACATAGACCCGTTCTAAATTTTCTTTAATCCAGACGATCAGCGCAAATTGTTGGGTATTGTCTGCCATCGGTTGACCATCACTATCTGGGTACATTAAGGTGGCCTGGGGTTCAGGCGATCGCACTTCTGTAACCATAGCCGTTTCTCCGTATGATTGTGCTACACTTAATTTTAGCAGGAGAAACGTGCGATCGCCCGATGCTCCAGGGCATCACTTCCCGATTTTTTGCCAGCAGACAACTGTTCCCCAGGTGACTAAACTCGCTACACCCCCGCAAATCACACTTAATAAGAAGACCCCGGGCAATCCTAGATTGGCTCCTGTATTCACTGGGGGAACCTGATTGATCTCGGGAGGATGAGTGGAGGACGCAACAGCTACTATACAACCTGTCACGACTCCGACTCCCACGATACCAACTGCGGTTTTAACCGTGTGATCGCGATCAGTCTGACGCCTTTCGACCAAATCTTGAATTATCTGAGTTAAATGGTGTATATGTTCCAAATTTAAGCGGAATGCATTGATATTTCCTTGAAGCCTCGGAAGGTAAGTGTGTTTGACTGATGTGCTAAATTCTTTTAAAAAAGAGAGTTCTGTTGACCCTAACCCATCAGCATCTTGTTCTAACTGATGGCAATATTTATCATAAGAGTCGAGGTGAATTTCCATTCCCTTAAGATGCATCTCTAACCTCATAAATCCGTTCAACAATCCAGAAAGAGTCTGTGTCGTAGTTTTGAGGTGGTGGAGACTCAGGAGAGAATAATCAGCGATCGCCTCAAGCTGTTGATATTGGTCGATGAGTTGTTGGGTGAGCCGTTGACTATGGGAGTCCGCCCAAATAATTTGATGCCGAGATAGTAAAACTTGTTGCCATTGTTCATAAAATCCCCATCCAGCTTGAAACGTTTCGCGATCAGGATACAGAACCAAAAGTAAATAACTATTCGCTTCAATTGTTTCCCCAATCTCGCTCCCAGATGTCCGCCAAAACTGATACAGTTTCACCCCCACATAGTCCCCGCTTCCTCGATGATGCCATCCTTCCGGAGAGATTAAAGTTTTATAGCTTTCTTCTGCCAGCTTTTCAATTTGAGTGGAATTACCATGTTCCCAAACTCCAGAAATCAACCAAGTTTGTCCTAAATGATCGGGGGAATGGGGGTCAGGAGTGAGCAGTTTCAAGGTACTAAGCAGACTCTGAACCTGGTGGGCATTATATCGTTCCTGAACCGATCCATCAAAGATTAAGCCATAAGTCTCATGGAGACTTCGCCGCAAATAGCGTCCGAGGATAGCGTGGTTATGAAGGGTTCCTTTAAATTTTAAATCCGCAGTGGGGTGGGACTGGAGATCGAGAAAAGTTTCTTGACAATCTAGGGCGATCGCACCCGGTATTAATCGGGAAATATCGCCCACTATTGTTTTTAACCCGGTGTGATAATTTCGTTGAGTGCTATCTTGGCTGATGCCTAACCCTTCTTTGAGATGGTAACTAAATAAATATAAGTTAGGAGCGTTGATTTCTAGCATGAATTTGGGGGCAAGTCAGATCTAAGCGAAAAGACGCATTTAATTGTAACCCAGATTGGAGGAAATCTTTAATATACGTTTAGGAAAATTAACACAGATCCGGGTTAAATTCGGGTTTAAGTTACGGGATGATTCGGTGTTAGGGAAGGGGAGCAGGAAATTTTGTGAGATGCAAAATCTAAAACAGTTGAAAGAAAAAGCAAATCGGGTTTCGAGTCACTTTGTAGCCGTAGCACCCTTAAAAAAAGGAACGACTGAAGTTATGACTACAAACACCCCCCATGACAGAAACTTCCAGACAGTTTCCGGACTCCGGAGGTTTGTTAGTGAAACAATCCCACCAACACGCTGTGTATTTGAGGTAATCTCGTGACGTTCATTGCCACAATTCTAACCAGTCTTCTCTCAATTTTGGTGGTTCTCGTCGGACCCAAATTTTCCGATGAGAAACATCGGAATACGGTGCGCGCTGTTGCTCTTTTAATCGGCATTTTGGCAGCAACCGCTTCCCTATTGAAAACCTTTACAATCATCCCATCAGGCAAAATTGGGGTAATGGAGGTATTTGGAAAAGTAAACCCCCAACCCCTGAATCCTGGGGTGCATTGGGTAAACCCTTTTGGAAATGTTTTGAAGTTTTCGACGCGCTTGCGGGATATGCCCGAAAAAATTTCTGCCACCTCTGAAGAAGGGTTAAACCTGGTTGTAGAGGGAACGATCCAATATCGCTTAGACCCAAATAGTGCAGCCGATGTATATCAAAATGTGGGGGTTAACGAGGGAGAAATCGTGCGATCGCGGTTTCAATCGATTATTCGGGAAATTACATCCAGTTATCCCGCTAGAGATATTTACACCGCTAAACGAGAGGAAGTAACTCGGCGACTGCGTTTGACGATACGCGAGTCTCTAACCCCTCTGGGTTTTATTGTAGAAGAAGCCTTTGTCAAGGATGTGGCACTACCAGAGAAATTACAAGCTGCTATAGAACAAAAAATGCAGCTAGAACAGGATAATCAGCGGATGGAATTGGTGCTAGAGAAAGAGCGGCAAGAAGCCGAAAGAAAGCGCATTGAAGCCTTGGGAATTGCGGAGTATCAACAAATTATTTCCCCCGGTTTAACGTCGCCATTCCTGCAATGGCGCAGTATTGAAGCCACTGATCGCCTTGCCAATTCTAATAATAGTAAAGTAGTCATTATGGGGGGGTCTGGCAATAATGCCAATGTGCCGGTGGTTCTACAACCCTAGACGATCGCCCCTCCTGCTGTAACCCCATTTTATCAAGGTAAACCGATGACTGAACCCCCCAAATATTATATTGTCAAGGGCAAAAAGGGAACGTGTGAAATTCTCCCCGACGATCGCCTAGAAAGGCTAGACCCCGAGGAAGTCGGGGAGAAATGGGGACCCTTTGAGTCCCGGGAAGAGGCGATCGCCCGTCGCGTCGGTTTGATTCGTGCTGGAAAATGCCAGCCATTATAACCCTGATCAAAGAACCTATCGGTGTCATACAGGAATCAGACACCGATTGATTCGCCTCAAACCAGACTAGCGGCCCATCTTGACTAAAACCCAGTCACGAGACTCCGATGCGAGATAGAAATCGGGTTGAATTTCTAGGGCTTTTTCGTAGGAAGCCAAGGCTTCATCATACTGTTCCATCGACTCCAGGGCGATTCCCCGTTGAGTCCAGACTAAGGCATCTTGAGTTTGAGCCGCGATCGCCTGATCAAACGATTCAATCGCCTCACTATAACGGCGCAGTTCATTGAGTGAGATTCCCCGATTCGCCCAGGATCTGCCATCTTTTGGCTCAAACTTCACCGCTTGATCAAACGAGGTAACCGCCTCTGTATAACGCCGGAGTTCCATTTGTGCGAGTCCGCGATCGCGCCAAGCCAGATGAAATCCCTCCTCAATTGCCAAAGCCCGATCAAACGCCTCAATCGCTTCAACATGGCGACCCAACCCCAGACTCAGCAAAACCCCGCGATTATGCCAGCCTTTATAAAAATCCGGTTCAATCGCCAAAGCCTGATCGTAAGCGGCTAACCCCTCTGTAAATTGCCCCGCATTATACAACGTTGTTCCCTTAGCATTCCAAGCGAGATAAAACTCGGGGTTAATTTCCAAAGCGCGATCATAGGAAGCGATCGCCTCATCCAGGCGTTGTAACTGATCGAGTAATCGACCCCGTTCCAACCAGACATTCAAATCATCCGGCTTACTTTCAATCTGGCGATCATAAGCAGCTACAGCCCGTTCAAAAGCGCGGTCAGCCTCCTCGGGACGTTGTAAATAATCTAAAACCAACGCCTTGCGTTCCCAGCCTTGGGGGTCATTCGGCTCAACTTCTAAAGCTTGGTCCAGGTTGGTCAATGCCTCATCGTAGCGCTGTAAACTGAGTAAAGCAAGGCCGCGACCCTTGAGGGCATTCACATCATTGCGGCGCAGTTCTAAAGCGCGATCGTGAGCCGCCACTGCCTCCTCGTAGCGCTGTAATTGATACAAAGTTTCCCCGCGATTGTTCCAATAGCGGGCATTTTTCGGTTCTAACCGGCTGGCATTGTCATAAGCCACCAGGGCCGACTCATAGCGATCGAGCAGATAGAGCGCATCTCCTCGACATTTCCAAGCTAACGCATGATCCGCCTTAATCCCGATCGCCTGATCGCACTGATCCAACGCTTCCAGGTAGTCTTGGGACTCCAAAAGCAAGCTGGCATTTTCGATTAATTGGTCCGACTCCTGACGCGCTTGACGCGCCTGCTGAGAGTTGCTCAAGGCGATCGCCACCCCTGCCGTTCCTGCCAGGGCCACCACTGCCAGAATCGGCCAGGGTTTAGCAAAAGGTAACTTTTTGGAAAGTTGGGTGACCCCGGCGACCACCGCCGAAGCCCCGATAGGCGCCTGAGCTTGACTCGCAGAAATCACCCCTGAATCAGCCTGGGGCTGCTCTGGGGGGACCTGGGGAGCGATCGGAGCCTCTGCCCCCATCGGCACCGGAACCGACTCCGGAAAGGGGGTAAGAACCGGGTCCTGGAGGGCACGCAGATCCGCTAACACCTCTTGAGCCGATTCATAGCGCTCACGGAAATAAGAGCGCACCATTTTATCCAGAATTGCCCCAAAGCGATCGCTCACCTGAACGTGTTTGCGCCAACTGAGCTCGCCGGTATGGGGTTCCGTCCCCAGATAATCGGGACGCACCCCGGTTAACGCTTGCAGGGCCACTGCTCCCAGCGCGTAGATATCGCTATTCGGGCGGGGATTGCCCACCATTTGCTCCTTCGGCATATAGCCCGGAGTCCCGATCGCCGTTGAAGTCGTGAGCTGGCCCTGGTCAATGGTCAAGGTACCAATTTGCTTGACCGCGCCAAAATTGGTCAACAGCAGCTTACCGTCGGACTGCCGCCGGAAGATACTCCAGGGGGTTAAATCCAAGTGCATGGCATGATGTTCATGAACAAAAGCCAGAGTTTCTAGGACCTCTTGTAATAAAGCGAC
>CBFGOM010000279.1:0-6392 GCA_965650385.1 uncultured Oscillatoriaceae bacterium | reverse complement strand
TTGGTAAAACAAATCGGGGCAAGGTTAATTGTCCGTTTGGTTCATGCCTCGGGACAAGGTAGCGATCGAACTATTACGCTTATTCTCTAACTGAACTAATTCTAAAACTTCATAAAGACGCTGACTTCGCCGGGGTTCGCGCAGATAATAAAGGCGGGCAAAATAGTCCAAATAGTCCCAAACGGTTAAATCATCATACAGGGGAAAATCATCAGGCAAATACCCCAGACGACGTTTAAGCGTGGGATTATGACTATCCCGCAGTAAGCGTTCCCCATTGATATAAATTTCCCCAATGGTGGGTTCCTCTGCCGTCGCCAGCATTCGGATTAACGTCGTTTTACCGGCACCATTGGGTCCAATCAATCCATAAACTTCCCCAGGACTGACTTGTAAATGAACATCATTAACGGCGATATGTCGGTCAAATTGCTTAGTGAGTCCACGAGTATCGATTGCCAGTTCTGCTGCCATAAGTGCTGGACGTTGAGATCGTTAAAGGGAGACTTATCTGATACCGTAACCTCTCCCTAGGGCGATCGTCAGTAGTGTTTCAGAAATTGCTACCGGGGGACTTGATAGTGCTGGAACAAGCTGAGTAAAAATATCTGGTCTCACCAGGACTCTTGCTTGATATAGTGGAGTTTCTTAACCAAAATGGGTGTAACTTTCACGAGATTGGGTGGTAATGGCACTGGCAACTGTGGATTCTCTCCTGTCCTCCTTTGGACGCTTTGGCGTCGAATTGGGCCTCGATCGCATCAAACGACTCTTAAATGATTTAGGCAATCCCCAAAACACCGTTCCCTTGATTCATGTCGCTGGAACGAATGGCAAAGGGTCAGTCTGTGCCTATCTTTCGGCCATTCTCATGGAAGCGGGGTATCGAGTCGGGCGCTATACCTCACCCCATCTGGTGGATTGGACGGAACGCATCTGTGTAAATGACAGCCCCATTTCTGAACAAGGGTTGCAGGAGGTCCTCATCCAAGTTACCGAGGCGATCGACCCCGCAGCACCTTCCCCGACTCAGTTTGAAGTGATTACTGCAGCAGCTTGGCTGTATTTTGCCCAACAACAGCTTGATGTGGTGGTGATGGAAGTGGGACTTGGAGGCCGATTGGATGCCACCAATGTTTGCGATCGCCCCCTAGTCAGTGTGATTACCTCGATTAGTTGGGAACATTGGCAACGCCTGGGCCCTACCATCGCTGATATTGCCCGGGAAAAAGCGGGAATTCTCAAACCGGGATGTCCCGCCATCGTTGGCCCCTTACCTCCGGACGCGAAAACCGTGGTCGATCGCCGGATTGCAGAACTCAACTGTCCGGCCCTCTTTCCGGAACCTGCCACCCCTCTCCCCATGCAACCGGGATGGGTCCAGACCCAAGGACTCTCCTATCCTCAGACCCTTCCGGGAGAAGCGCAATTGATTAATTCTGCCTTAGCCATCGCCACGGTGCAAACCCTCAGACAACAGGGGTGGCAAATTTCCGACGAGGCGATCGCCCAGGGAATGGCTAAAACCCAATGGCCGGGGCGTCTCCAGTGGGTACTCCGAGACCATCGACCCCTACTGATTGATGGGGCGCACAATGCCGCAGCGGCCCAAATCCTCGGGAATTATGTCGCCAGTCTCAAAGCCCCAGAGACCCCTCCCAACATCCCTGAAGGGGCCTCACGACCGAGAGTAACCTGGGTGATGGGAATGCTGTCCACCAAAGATCATGGGGGTATCTTCAGCGCTTTGCTGCGATCGGGAGATCATTTATACTTAGTTCCCGTCCCCGACCATGACTCAGCGCAACCGGAAGAGTTAGCCACTCTTGCCCGAAATATCTGTCCCGAGTTAGAGGACATTCGCTGTTATTCTGACCTTTTTCCGGCCTTAAAGGAAGCCTTACAACTAGAGAGTAACCTCACCGTATTATGTGGATCTCTTTATTTACTAGGCTATTTTTTAGCCGATACCGTAACTCAAAAAGGATGAATGGAGAGGGATAAAAAACCTCTTCCCCAGCCTAAAACTGGGGAGAGAAATTGAGGTTTTCACCGCCATCTTATTCCCTGACCCGCCTAATTGCGAGCGTCCCACTGCTGGGCCGCAGTGGTCACCGCTTGTTCCACCGACTGTTGACCCAGCATGGCCCCTTGTAAATTGTCATAAATAATCCGTTGCAGTTGCTGGATATCTTCCATCGCTGGTACGAGGGCCTCTGCACTCTTGAGATCGTCAGCACTAATCATTCGAGCGCGATCGACCTGGGATGCATTAGCAGGTAAGGTCTGGAAATGACTATCCTGAAGCGCTTGCAGGGTAGAAGGCAACACATTTGCATCCTTGGCAAAAGTCAACTGATTCTCATCATTGGTCACAAATAGGGCAAACTTAACCGCTGCTTCTGGGACATCCGTATCCCGAGGTACCACCAAATTCATAACCGCTGCCGTTTTCTTGCCCGTTTGGCCGGTAATTTGGGGACCCGCTGCCGAGACTTCCGCAATACTGGGGGCATTTTCGGCGATCGTCTTGAAAAATTGGGGGCCAGAACCGAGGATAGCAATTTCTCCCGCCTGATACAGTTGGACCGCTTGACGATGCCCTTGGGTGAGGACTTCCCGAGGCAATAGACCCTTTTCATAAAGGTCTACCCAATATTGAAACGCAGCGCGCCCTTCTGGCGTATTAAAGGCCGCTTTACCTTGCTCATCTACCAGTTGCATTCCCATTTGGACCATCGATTCGAGGACTTCCGAGGAATCCCCAGGAACAAATGTCATGAAGAGGGCATATTTGCCAGTTTTGTCGCGAATTTGTTGCGCGACCTGTGCTAATTCTGCATAAGTGCTGGGGGGTTGGTCAATACCAGCTTTCTTGAAGAGTTCAGTGTTATAAATAGAAATTCGCGTGGTCAGATACCAAGGAATGCCAAAGCTTTCGCCATTTAAGGTACTTGCTTTCCAGATATTGGGAAGATACTGCTGGCGAATGTCATCGGGGACCTGCTCATCCAGGTTGAGCCAAGCATTGCGACTGGCAAGAAGCGTGGCAAAATTAGGATTCAGGTTGACCACATCTGGGGCAGTTTTGGCCGAAACGGCGGCCAAAATCTTGCTTTCCATTGCGGACCAAGGCACATCCACCCAACGCACTTTGATGTCAGGATTTTCCGATTCAAATGTGGCGATTAAGCTGTTGAAATAGTCCGTAAACTGGGGCTGGAGTTGCATTGTCCAAAATTCAACTTCTGAGGTCCCCGATGCCGGTTGTTCCGTATTGGAGCCAGTACCGGGAGTGCAGGCGATCGCCCAACTCAGTAACAACCCCGACAAGGCAAATAGTCCAAACCGTTTCCAACTGTTGATTCTTACTCTCATAGCCTAATTAGCATTATGACCCATCGGGTCTGGTGAGATAACGAGGGTGAAGGGAATTTGACCCAGGTAAAGCGTGCTGATCGTAACTTAAATTGGGTAGATTATGAATACTCTATCCCCCTGGGAGACTGTTTTGCAGGCTGCCAGTTGGGGAACGTCTCGGGTCCGCTCGTCTGAGTTAGCTTGCTAAGATTAGGAAAAAGCACGGCCTACTGTCTTATCTACTTTTGATGAGTTCAAACCCATCCCCTTTCATTCAATATGGAACAAAACCGTGGTTAATTTCTTTAAAAAATTCCTCTCTAAAGGATCCAATGGAATTGGACTGGAAATTGCTCCAGAACGACTCAATATCGTGCAACTGCGTCAACAGGGCGCCTCCTATCAACTAGAAACTTATGCCACGGCGGAAGTCCCCGAAGGCGTTGTGGAAGAAGGGTTAATTGCAGACCCTCCGGAGATGGCTCAAATTATCCAAGAGACCCTAGCAGAACACAATTTAACCAATATTAAGCGGGTTGCCACTGCTGTACCGGCACGAGAAGGGGTGATTCGGATTATCCCCGTTCCCAAAGAACTGAATGATTTGGAATTGCGGGAGTACATGAACCAAGAGGCGGGACTCTATTTGCCATTTCCCCGAGAAGAGGCAGATGTAGACTTCCAAAAATTAGGGGAGTTCATGGATGAGGATGGCATTGAAAAAGTCCAGGTGCTGCTCGTGGCGACTCGCAAGGAGGTCACAGATACTTATATTAGTACCTTTCAAGAAGCGGGTTTGGGGATAGAAATTCTGGAAATTTCTAGTTTTGCCCTGTTACGAACCATTCGAGAACAACTGCTACAGTTACCGCCAGAAGAGGCGGTGGTCCTGACTGATATTCAATTTGATAGTACCGAAATTGCGATCGTGGTGGATGGGATTCCCCAGTTTTCCCGAACCATCCCGATCGGGACCTATCAGGTGCAAACAGCCCTGTCTCAAGCGATGAATTTACCCCCCTCTCGCAATACGGATATGTTGCAGGGGATGACCATTCCGGCTAACCCAACAGAAAGTACCGGGTCAGGTACAATGGGGGGAGGAAGTAGCCCCGGAACACAGGCTATTATTAAAGTGTTTTCCGAGCTAGGAGACGAACTGCGGCGCTCAATTGATTTTTATATGAATCAGAGCGAAGGATTGGAGGTCGGACAGCTCCTGCTGGCAGGACCGGGCGCATCGATTGGAGGGTTAGATGACTTTTTCAATCAGCGATTAAGTTTATTAAGCATTGTAGTGGATCCAGTGGAGAATTTAGCCCTGGAAGTAGATGAAGAAAAAATGCCCCTAATGCAGCGCCCAGGATTGGGAGTTGTGCTGGGGTTAGCCATGCGGGAGGCCAAATGAAATGTATAGTCTAGAAATTAATTTTCTCAACGATCGCGCGGATTATAAGCCCCCAGTTGTCAAAAAAGCGCCCGGTGCAACTTCGCGGCAACAAACGACGATGTTGATTGGGGGACTGGCGGCAGGAGTCTCGGCGATCGCGGTGGTGATGGGGGGCTGGTTTGTGGTGAACAACCAAAATGCTGAACTGCGCGGACAGTTGGCTAACCTGGAGAGTCAATCGGGGAGTTTGGGTGCACAAGTTCAAGAAGTGGAAGCTATCAATGCGGAAATTGAGCAGTTAAATACCCAAATCACATTTTTTGCCAATATTTTTAATACTTCAGTCAAGCCGATGTCAGCGCTTTTACAAGAACTGCGCGATCGCCTACCGCCAGGAGTACAACTGGCTAATCTAAATCATCAGATTGAAGAAGCCCCTCCCGAAGAAATTCAAGCTTCCTCACCCTGGACGAAAGTTAAACAAAAGATTGAGATCAAGGGATATGCCAAAACCTTTGATGATGTCAATGATTTTGTGCTCACCCTGAAGCGATCGCCCTTCTTTAATGAAAGTCAAACCCAATTAATTAACGCCACTCTGGTAGACAATCCGGTGCAGGTGGAATGCGATCCCAGTTTCGAGGGTCAACAAGGAACCTGTCCCCCGGAAGAGTTTCAACTGCCAAAAGTTGTCGAATATAACATTAGTGCCACAGTGAGCAATGTTCTGGCTTCAGAAATTCTCGCCGATCTCCAACGAACTCGGGCTGAAGGACTGACCACTCGCATCAATTCACTCGAACAACAGGGGGTAATTCAACGATGACCGTCAGCGAACAGTTTATGGCAATGCAGGCAGCCCGGGCTGAAGAGGCTGCACCGCCAGGAAGTTATAAAATTGGTAGCTTTGTCCTCACCCCGCAAATTCAAGGAATTTTAATTGCTGTCCTCGGGTTGGGACTCGCCGGATTTGCAGCCTTTAAAATGCTATTGCCTGCGATGGAAGAGCAAACAAACTTAAAGACTCAAATCGCGGCAAAAGAAGCAGAAATCGCCAATCAACAATCAAAAATCCGCCAAATGGACGAGGCTAAAGCCAATTTAGCCACCACCCAAGAGCGAAAGGAAAACGTCTTAGCTTTATTTGCTCAGGGGGCGACCTTAGAAACCTTGCTGCTGGATATTAACCAAATTGTGCGGCAAAGTGGCGGAAAGTTAGAATCCTTCAAGCCCCAAGGAGAAACCAGCCCGAACGACTGGATTTTTACCGAAGGCGCTCCTGCCGCCGGAGGTGCTGCTGCTGGTGCTGCTCCTCCCCCTGCTGACCCCGCCGCTGCTGCTCCCCCCCCTGCTGCGCCTTCCTTAACCCTGTCTCAAGCAGTGGAAGGAAAGACAATGGAACTGGAAATGGCGGGAAACTATCAGCAAACCCTAGATACCTTGCGACGGCTTGAACGATTGCAACAAATGGTAGTCTTTGGGCAATTGACCAGTCAATTGGGTGAAGGCAGTCAGACGATTTTTGTCAATCCTGATGGTAAAATTACGGAGCAGGCACAAGCAACTCTCGAAACTAGTTTTGATTTGATAGCGGTGATGCCGTTACCACCGGAGCAGCTTAAAAATTTAGCTGCACCACCGC
>CBFGOM010000278.1:0-6466 GCA_965650385.1 uncultured Oscillatoriaceae bacterium | reverse complement strand
AGCTTCTAAGGCGCAAGTTTTGGCTTCGTCTAGGCGATTATAGAGATCGAGAACCTGTAGTTTCCGCATTAAATAATTACAGAGTGCATAAAATTTGTTATCCTTATAACAACTTGCTAAATACTCGGCTTCGCTGGTTTCTTCACATGAAAATTCTAGGGGGTCAGGTGTGATTTTCATTAAATTAAAGAGGGTCAGTTGCAACCCCAAGGCGAGGTCACTTGAGATTTGGTTTTTGGTCTTTTGGGCAAAATGAAAGCAAGGGCCGGTTTCCTTGCTGATTTGGGCCAGATTTTGGCCTTCAACAAAGGCATTGAAAAGTATATTATGAAGAAGATATCCCGCATATTCTAAATCCCCGGATTCTAAGGCGGCTTGATATCCTTCTTTGTTGAGACGGTTTGATTCTTTGATGTGTTGAAACCAGAAGCTCAAGCAATTGGCAAATCCAGTGCAAGCTTTACCTTTTAGGTCAAGATTTCCCCATTTATCAATCAAATTCAGGGCTAATAATCCAAATTCATAGCCAGATTTATAGTCTCCGAAAACTGAGTTGAGTAGCAATCCGTAATTGGTGTAGGAAATACAAGACTCTGGAATACTGCCATATTCCAGAGAAAGATTCACCCCTTTGAGAACGATCGCCGTCCAGAGTTGCGGGTCAATCAAGTAGGCGGGGGCTGCAATAGTGGTGAGCAGTTTTAAAGCAATTTTGGTCTCGGGTCGAGTCGTTTGAGGTTCATCGATTAACCGCCCAATTTCTTTCCCTTCCCATTTTGCTTTAGCGGTGGCAAATTCGGCCCCGATCGCCGTTGGTATATCGGTTTCTGGTAGCTCAATTCCGAGGAGTGCCAGGGCTTGGCGTCCGGTTTGTACCCCTTGGCTATATTCACCCCGCAAGACATATTGAAGTAACAGAAGATTATTGACTTCTGCCTTTTCTAAAACGGAGTGAGTCCGATTGAGGGTTTCTTTGATAAAGGTTTCGGATTCTTCAAAGTTGCCATTGAGATACTCAACCAATGACCGTTGTTTATAGAGTTCCAACGCTACCTCATAATCGCGGTCCCAAATGGTTTCACTGAGACGGTCCATCCCTGCTTTTAAATACTGTTGGGCGGCGACATAGGCGGTGGCATTTTTAGCTTTTTTGGCAGCTTCTAAATTTAAAGTTGCTAATTCAATGAGTTCCGCCTCTTCCTCAATTAGCGATCGGCCTACATTCAAATGATCGACTAATTCAAATATTTTCTCAGACCAATACTCTTCCGGGGTACTGGCAACTAACATTCGGCCAATTTGGAGGTGAACTGCCTTTTTTTGCGAGTCTTCAATTAACGCATAAGCTGCCTGCTGGACTCGATCATGTAAAAACTTATAACTGAGAATTAATAGCGGATTAATTGTACTCGGGTCAGTGACTTCTTCCGGGGTAATGGGTAAGATGAGTCCCTCGGCGATCGCTGGGGACATATCCGAAAAAGTACCAAATGATTCCTTAGCATAAATTAAGGACAAGGTATTTAAGTCAAATTGGTTCCCTAAACAGGACCCTAACCGTAAAACCTCTTGGGTCGCTTCTGGCAACTTCCGCAATTTGCTCACCATCAATTCGACCACATTATCGGTAATCCCTACCGCCTTAATTTGCTCAATATCCCATTGCCAACCCCCTATTTGGTTTGTCCCCGCATTGGGATTAAAAGTCAGCAAATTTTCCTGATACAGGGTCTTCAAAAATTGATTCACAAAGAAGGGATTTCCTTCCGTTTTCTGAACCACTAATTCGGCTAAGGGTTGTATCGTGGTCCGGTCCTGATGCAATGTCTCACTAATCAGTTGAGTGATTTGGTCAATCCCCAACGGAGTTAAAGTCATTTGATTAATCGTTGCCCCTTGTTTGCGCAATCCATCCAAGGTGAGGGTCAACGGATGAGTGGGGTTAACTTCGTTATCCCGATAAGCTCCAATGGGAAATAAATATCGGGTCTGTTCATCGGTCATCATTAATTCGATGAGCTTGAGTGTTGCTGAATCTGCCCACTGCAAGTCATCTAGGAAAATAACTAACGGATGTTGTTGCGTGCAGAAGACGCGAATAAAGTTTTGAAAAACTAAATTAAATCGGTTTTGGGATTCACTCGGTCCCAGGGGACTCACGGGTTGCTGAGGACCAATAATGAGTTCAACTTCGGGGATAACATCAATAATAATTTGCCCGTTATTTCCGAGGGCATTTAAAAGATTTCCTTTCCAAATTTTCAGCTTTTTTTCGCTTTCGGTCAAAAGTTGTTCCACTAAATCAGAAAAGGCGCTGACAATTGCGGAATAGGGAACATATCGCTGAAATTGGTCAAACTTTCCCGCAATAAAATAGCCTTTTTTCTGATTAATTTTTTGTTTAATTTCATCGACTAACGCTGATTTTCCAATTCCCGAATATCCCCCCACTAAAATCATTTCGGTATGGCCGCCCATGACGCGATCAAAAGCGTTCATAAATCGTTCAATTTCTAATTGCCTACCATACAACTTTTTAGGGATTTGAAATTTATCAGAAATATCCATACGTCCCAGGGGGAACTCGGAAATCGTCCCAGTAGTTCTCAGTTGGCTGAGACATTCTTCTAAATCAGCTTTTAACCCCCAGGCGCTTTGATAACGGTCTTCGGGACTTTTAGCTAATAGTTTGAGGATAATGTCCGAAAGGGCTTTGGGCACCTCCGGATTATGCTGATGGGGGGGAACTGGCTCGATCGCAATATGACAATGCACTAATTCGATCGCATCGGTGGTTTCAAAAGGCAGGCGATCGCTCAGAAGTTCATACAGTGTCACCCCCAGAGAGTAAAAATCACTGCGGCGATCAAGCGATCGGTTCATTCTTCCGGTTTGTTCTGGGGACATATAAGCCAAAGTCCCCTCTAAAGCAGCAGACTTTTCCACGGTAGGATGTTCTCGGGTCAATACCGTAGAAATACTAAAATCGATGACTTTCAATTGTCCCGTAACCGGGTTATAGGCGATATTCGCCGGATTAATATCTTTGTGAATAATATTAGCTGAGTGAAGTTCAGCCAAACTTTCAGCAATTTTAATGGTCAGGTTCAAAAATCCCAGGATGGTAAATTTTTGGGATGTCATGAGTTGTCTTAAGGATTCTCCCCCAAAATCCTCTAAACTCATCATTAGGGTATTTTGATATTTTTCCAGGCTATAGGCTTTAATAACACCATTTAAATTAAAAGACCGAATTAATTCATATTCTTGTTGATAACTGGCGAGTTCTTGGTCCGTGGGATAGTCTTTATGGAGAACTTTCAGGATAACGGGTTGTCCATCGAACTCTCGGCGTCCTCGGTAGACCAGGGTATTGGAACTTTCGTAAATTTTGGCAAGAATTTGATAGCCTGGAACTGATAGCATCATTCCGTTCTCCCTTAGAATCTGCTGCTTCCCTATTATATGCTTAGTCAATGCCAAACTATCCAATCTCCCCGTCATCGTCGGGTTAGGTACAAGAGAGGGTTATAAATTACGTCAGATCAATCGGTTATTGCTTTGCTCAAGCCGTTATCAGTCTGAGGTCCGCTCACGCTGATGGCATGGAATAACCTAATCAACCGATGCGTTTCTGCCCCTCCCTTAGACGATTGGAAATGAGGAGACTGGCCGTCTGTACTGGGAACTAGGGTTGTATCCAACCCAAACTCAGAGTAATTAAAATAACACAGCCAAAGGCTATCCGATACCAAATAAAAACCCAGGTACTCTGAGTTTTTAAGAAATTAATCAGCCACGCGATGGAGAGATAAGAAAAGAAGGCGGATGAAATTAATCCTCCCACCAGAGGGACCATACCGATGCTGTCGAAATTGGAACTCAACAGATCCTTGAGTTCAACTAATCCCGCTAAAGTAATCGCGGGAATGCCCAGCAAAAAGGAAAACCGGGCGGCAGTGGTGCGATCTAATCCCATGAATAATCCGGCGGTAATGGTAGAACCGGACCGAGAAAACCCAGGAACCAAGGCGAGGACTTGGGCCAGTCCCATTAATAGACCATCTTTAAGACTCAGTTGCCCGAAGTTGCGTTTTCGGACCCCAAACCGTTCAGCAACCCCGAGCAAGATTGCCATTAAGATAGAGACAATGCCGATCGCCGTGAGAGTCCGAAGATTTTGGTCATAAAACTCGGGAATCACATATTTAATAATTAACCCAAAGATAATAATGGGGAGCGATCCGACGAGAATGCCCAAAACAATGCGAAAATCCTGGTCATCATATTCACGTCGTACCAGGGCGCGCACGGCTCCATTGCCTAGGGTACTCAAGTCAGGCCAAAAATACCAGAGCACAGACCCAATACTCCCCAGTTGCAGGATAGCGGTGAAAGCAACCCCGGGATCTCCCCACCCTAGGGCCACAGGGACAACTTGTAAATGGGCGGTACTGCTAATCGGGATAAATTCCGTCATTCCCTGGACGAACCCAAGCACGATCGCCTGAAATAAATTGATCGTGGTTTCGGGTCCCGTACTCTCTATTAGATCCGAGGCAGTTTCAGTCGTTGCTAAGAGTTGCGGACTCGAAAGGCTGTTAGATCCGAAAAGTTCGCTGGTGAGTGCTTTGGTGGTGGAGGCGATCGCGATGCCGAGGGCCGTGAAACTTCCTAGGGTGAAAAACTGAGTGCGTGATAGTCCCATGAATTTTGCTGATGTTATCGGTCTGGAAAATCTAAACTTGACCTTCATAGTGGATGGATTGATTCCAGGAGAAGTTCTTATCTCTTCTTTTTTCCTAGAGTCCTGACTTTGAGATGAGAGTCCAGCGACTCTGCTTCAGGCTGTTGTCCCCTGTTGAGAATGCCTCAGAGCAGAACACACGCATTATATTCTCAATTGGGAATTTAAGAAGTAGCGACAAGCTGGAGCAGCAAAATTTGCATTCATTCTATAAAATCCCGGGTCATCCCTGACTGATGACCTCGCTTTGCCCTGTTCTTTATCCCCAGAATTTCAAGAATCGAGTAAAATTTAGAGAGGAAAATCCCCTAGGGGGGGATATTTCTTGTGATATCTTAAATAAGATGAAGTTAAGTAAAGAATATTAAAGAGTTGTTACATAAATCCTGGTCTTCTTACACCTCTGCTGGAGCAGCCGTGAAATCTGTAAGCCTCAGTCTGAATCCTTCGTTTAGCCCCATCGGAATCGGTCAACGGTGGCGGATCTTTGCCGCTGCTGCCTTTCTGGTATCCGTCCCCGTGTTCTTTGAAGCCCCGTTAGTCCGGCATCTGCCCCTACTGGCCGTTGCCTTGAGTCTGGGGTGGTTAGGGCTGGCACAAGTGTTGCGATCGCGCGAACAGAGCCAGATTTGGGGTGATTTATTAATCGGATTTACCGGCAGTTGGTTGGCCGGGGCTATTTACTGGGGATGGTTTCGATGGGAACCCATGCTGCACTTACCCCTAGAGGCAATCGGGCTACCCGTGGCCTTGTGGTGTCTGTGGCGCGGCCAACTGGCGATCGGGAGCTGGTTTTATCTAGGGTCCTTATTTGGCACCACCGTCACTGATGTTTATTTTTATGTAGTAAACTTAATTCCGCACTGGCGACAGTTGATGCAAGTCGAACCGGAACTCGCGATTCCCATTTTTCAGAATGCGATCGCCCTCGTTAATACCCCCTGGGGCTGTGGCTGGGCGGCAGTCCTGGGAATCTTGTTACTCAGCGTGGGGAGTTTACCCTTGCGCTCTAGTGAGCTAAAATGGTGGGCGTTTGGGGGTGCAGTATTGAGTACAATTGTTGTAGACAGCTTATTTTGGCTGGCAGCCCTAGCCGCCTGAACGGTCAATATAGAGCTTGAATCTCCCCTCTCAAGGGTTAAGCATCTGACTTAAAAAGGGGTAAGCAGGGTTGAAGGGGACCTGTTCCAACAGAAAAACACCGACCCAAAACCTACAACTTTCCTAAAGCTTTCCTCAGAAAGGTGGTAGACCGTCAGTCTAGGGTTACTCCTTTTAAAATTAAGAGCGTTACAATTCCATAACGTTGGTGCTTAACCTGTGGCAAATCTCCCACCTACTCCTCATCTTGTACTGCGAACTGAAGCAGGGAACCGCTATCTCCCGTTAGTGGGAGGTAACTGTTGGACTATTGGACGAAGTGAAGATAATAATTTCGCAATCGGGGACCGCTGGATGTCCCGAGCCCATGCCATGCTGCAGTGTATGGACACCGGGGAATTTTATTTGATCGACCTCGGGAGTCGCAATGGATCCTTTGTCAATGGACGCCGGGTGAGTATCCCGGTGATCTTGCACAATAGCGATCGCCTGACCTTCGGACAAACCGACCTCGAATTCTTCTGCCCCACCACCGATATCAGCGAATGCTCGGAAGAGCTAGGGACTGCTAAGGATTTCACCGTCACTGCCGCCTTACACGTGCGCCGGTTGATCTCA
>CBFGOM010000277.1:0-6547 GCA_965650385.1 uncultured Oscillatoriaceae bacterium | reverse complement strand
TTACAGGCTTTTCTTGCCCCCTAAAAGTATCAAGTGCCAAATTGAGATGCTCCCCCTTGATTATTGGAAACAATAGCAACTTAGCCGACAGTTGGGGGAGTTTCAGAAATCGTTGGATATTTCGGAGGCGACTGTTGTATTGAATGGGTTGTGGAAAAACGTTCGCGAGGGTTGATAATCTGACTTGCCGATAACTTTGAAGCATCAGGACTAAGAGTTCTAAGGTCCGTGCTTGACTCTCGCTCAAATGGATTCGTAATAGTTTTTGGTATAATGTCCTTAGCATTTTTTGTCAGGGTGGCTCCAAGGGCCACCCGCTTTTTGACGACTTCTCCATTATCTCAAACAATTGCCCCATCTGGGTTTGACCTCCGTTGTCACCCTCTCAGGATTCTACTTTTGAGCGAGCTATTGCATCGTCACCGGCGCTTGCATTAAACCCAACTCGAAAAATAAATGCCGCTTTTCAATTGCATCTACCACCTTGCTTGGCAATTGTGTAAGGCTGTTTCGGTGATATTACCCAAGCAATTTTAGATTTTTTGTTCTTGATCCGGCCAAGCTAACGCTTTAGTTTCCACAATATTTAGGCATTCAGAACGTTCTCGACTGGTATCCTGGACGTACACCTTCATGGTCCCATCCGATTCCACCTCAAACCACACTTCAAATTTGGGAATGCCTTTCGGTGCGGGAGGCACTTCCATCGTAATATTTCCGAGGACCACACATTCCTCGGCTTGCACAGCGCCACGAAATCCTTGAAGAACCTGCACTGAGATAGAAGTCTGATAGTCTTCCGTAGTCGTCACGGGAAAACGACGACTGTTATAAGGCACAATTTTATTCGCGGGAACTAGCACCTCAAAAGTGTTTTCATCTAGCAGGATCCCTAATGGCAAAGCCAGGACGTTAACAAGAGGATTTCCCTGCTGAAACTTTTCCTGTCCCAAACTGAGAATGCGGGCATATTCCCCCGCCCCTAATGCTACAGCAAGCTGCGGTCGGTCATTCACCCGAGGTTTGCGCCCAGTTAAATTTTCTACTTGACACTGGATAGCTGGCATGAGTGTTTGCCCACCCACCAAAATTACTTCATCAATTTGCTCCCACTCAAGCTCGTCTAGATCCTCGATAGCACGCTTGGTAATCGCTAAGGTTTTTTCTAGCACCTTAGCTGCACAAGCCTCTAGTTGAGTGCGCGTCAACTCAATCTGAGCATTAAAGGGACTACTACTACCTAAATTAAGATTGGGCAACTCAACTGCAACTACTTCTGCGACCGAAAGAGCAATTTTAGCTTGTTCAGCCGCTTGGCGCAGTCCCTCTCTAACTAAGTAGTCATCTGAACGGACCGTAAAGCCATGCTGCTTTTCAAGCTGTTCTGTTAGCCAGCGAACGATACTGATATCAATATCGTCACCGCCCAATCTGGTATCTCCATCTACACGGCGGGTGTACGCATAATACCCCCCTTCATCGCGACTTACTTCTAATAAAGAGATATCAAACGTACCCCCGCCGAGGTCGTACACCAAAATTCGCTGTTCTTCACCGCTTAAAATAGTATCCCTGTAAGCCAATGCTGCTGCCGTTGGCTCATTCAAAATATCGAGCACTTCAAGTCCAGCCATTTCTCCGGCGAGAATCGTCGCTTTTCGCTGAAGCATATTAAAGTATGCAGGCACAGTGATTACCGCATATTTGAGCGTCTCCAAAGGCACGTTCAAAGCGCGGGCTGCATCCTCTCGTAGCTTGAACAGCAATTTGGCTGAAATTTCTGGTGCTGACAATCGCACTGGCTTACCCTGATCGACGCCGAAATCTACGACTACATCCTGCAATTGGTCGTTTCCACCACCGGATACTACCTGATAAGTCACATCGTGGCGTCCGTACAGCACGTGGGGATCATTAAACCATCGCCCAATATAACGTTTAATCGAATAGGCGACGCTTCCGGGGAACTGCTGGTTGAGAATCGTCGCATCCTGTCCTATTAGCCATTGTCTTTCTCCAGGATTCCATCCTACCGCCGATGGGGTGAGATGATGCCCGTCAATATTGGCCAGCATCATCACGTTACCTTCTGCAGCAGACCATACGGATACCCCTGAGTTGGTGGTCCCCAAATCAATCCCCACGATAAGCTTACCTTTGAGAGTATCAGACTCATTCAGCACCATTTTTTTCTCCTTCATCCAGGGTTAAACGACTGATACCAACCTGGGTCACGATCCACAAGAAACCCGGAGTTTCGAGCAAAGCTGTGACGCGACGACTACCCAACCCAGAGTTAAAAGCGGTGTAACTAACACCCTGCATCTTTGTTTTAGGGTTGTAGCAACAAACTCCTTCGGCTGATGCCATCCACAAGGTTCCCAATCGCCCTGCTGCTAGAGCCCATACAGCCCGCGAGGAGTTTTGTTGTCCCGGATTGTGGAGGATCCAATCTTCATTTTGTCTTTCCCAAAGACCTATTTCAGTGGCAACCCAGAGGGTATTATCTGCAACAACTAATGCATAAACTTCTGCTTGGAGTGGACCGGGCTGTGCGCCGACAAACTTCCACCTGCCACTGGCTAAACGATACAGCCCTCGAACTGTTCCCAACCACCATACTGAATCAGGGGTTTGCAGCAAACAGCGAGGGAGTCCGGATACCCCTGGAGCAATTTTTGTAAGTTGATCGCCTCTTAATCGCCACAGGGCACTTCCCGTAATGATGTAAGGACATCCATCATTGCCAGCGGATAATAAAGTTGGCAAGCCGGGGAGTTTTAGTTTGGGGAAATTAGGTCCAGTGGAAAAATTTAAGTTACCGATTCCCTGGGGCCAAGCTAATATCCACAGCATTTCTTTTGTGGTGGATTTGTCGTTGGAACTGATAACGCTTAGGCTACGCACGTCATTGTGATTCGCCCAGATTCTCCATTCATTGTCTAGGTCAAACGCAATCACTCCGCCCGCAGTACCTACCCACACTCTCTCTTGAGTATCTGACAAAATGGTACGACGACCCAAATTGTGTAGTTCATCATCACGGTGTGGAGGCAGCAGGTCTAGGTCCCAGGTGGTATTATCAGCATTTGTACTCCGCACCCCTGCTAATCGGCGTTCAGTTCCTACCCACAGGTAAGTATCATCTGTACTCGCAGCGATCGCTTGTATGAAAAGCGGTTTCCCCGATTCTGACCTCCAAGGCACTTGCAGATACTGACCGTCTGCTACTTGGGCTAGACCTGCTGCGGTGAGTACCCACACCCGCTTTTTACCTGCCGCCAGTGCGATTACGGGGAGGATTGAGGTTATAATTTTGCGGGGGTCATGTTGGTTTGAGTGTTCCCCTGATAATTGGTACAGTCCATCGTGGGTTCCCACCCAAATATTGCCGTTCCCATCTCGGGTCAAAGCGCTACAGTTGTCAAGAAGATTAGGAGCGATCGCCTCGGGTTCACGATCCCATTGCACCCGAAATAAACCCAGCCTATTACCCACCAGGAGGTTCTCGCCATCTGCCAGTAACGTTACTGCTTCGACAGCCCCGTTACTTTCTCGGGCGACGGGTACGGGGTTCGATTCTGGATCTGCGACGTAGTAAATGGTGTCAGCAGTTGCCACCCAAATTCCCTTGCGATGAACTGCACTGACGATGGCCCGAATTGGCGCGGTTTGCAGATGGGAATAAACTTGCCAGTGCCCTGCGCTGAAATAAGACAACCCTCCCTCAGCATGACCCGTCCAAGGGTTTTCGTCCTGATCCAAACACAAACAGGTGATAGCATTCCCCGCGAGTCCAGATTCGCTGCTGTAGCGGCGGTAAAGAAATTCTTCTTTGCGGTTCCACGATAAGACGCCTCCCCAGGTGGCCATCCATATTTGTTGTGATTTGGGGGCAATGGCGATCGCTTTTACAGATTTTTGGGAGACGAAGTTTGTCCATTCCGGATATAGGGGTTCCGGCTGCAACACTCCCATTTCTACTTTAGAGGTGATGCGCGTTGACGTTTCTACATAGCGGGTGATGCGAGTTCTATTCATGATTATCCACCTCTTTGTCCTGGCATTGTGTCGAGTTCATCAATTTCTTGCTTAAGTTGGTCAAGCTCACCCGTTAATACGGCAATTTCTTTTAATTTTGCCTGTTTAGTTTGCTTAAGCAAAGTTTCCCATCGCTGATAATTTTCAGAACTTTGATCGCGCACTCTCCACTGTTCCCAGATTGCCAGCCAGCCGCGAAAGCGGGTTTCGATAGTGTCGATTTCCCCGCTCAAATGGTGCTGATAGTCTATTAAAGCTTCTTCCCACTCAACCAACCGGATTAAGTGTGCTTCTTGGGTGCGTTCGGTGGGAGTAGATTGAGCAAATACGTTCCAGTTGAGGAGGATTAATGCTTCACCCATAGGGCGTTCCCTATCGTCGGCAATGCGATTGACTAAACCTAAAACTACATTATCTAGCGCCCAGTGTTTAGCCCATCGGTTCGCAAGTTTTTTTAATCGGTTTCGGGCGGCCATTGCCGATTCTTGATTGGGTTGAAAGTCCGAGGATAAAGAAGGTGTAGAGTGCGGGTTGATGATAGGTTTTAATGGCCAACTAGGGCGTATAAAACTGTCATCAAACTCATTCTGCGCTTGAATAAGGCGACGTTTCTCTTCTAACAGGTAATTTTTTTCTTGTTTCAGAGCAGTAATCTGGTGTTCTTCAGAGGCGATCGCCTGTTGATATTCGCAGCAAGCTTGCTCTACGCTTTGCAAAATTTCTGAACGTTTCCGCAGATGGTGGATTTCATCCCAGATTAGGCGAATTTTTGCCAGTCGAGTTTCAAGTGACGGGGTGATATTCATATAACACCTCCTACTGGCAAGAAATCAGCAGAAAGGTGAGCCCCATCCACCGCATAAAGCACATAAGCTAACCCCAAAGGATTGTTGTATTTTTCCATAAAATAACGGCGAGTAGCCAACAGCGCTTCGGCGAGGTATTGTTCACGGACTGGCTGATTTTGGGCAGGTGCTTGGTTAGCAGCAGTTTTTATGGCTTGGAATAATATTTCGTAAAATTTCTGAGAAAAGGCACAAGCAAAATAATCTGGGATATCAAAGATAGTAACGATGACCGCAACGGCCCCATGAGAATTAATCCACACCTCGGGGAAACCGGGAGGCTCATCGGAATAATTTGGCGCTCCTGTACGACAGGCATTTAAGAAGACTAATGAACCCGGATCTGTGGGTTTCCATTTTTTCTGGCGCTTGAATTCATCGTCGGATGCGGAAGCAACTGTCAAAGAGATAGGTTCTCCGCCGACTTTCATCTCCAATGCCGTATAAAGCTCTATTTTTGCGCTGGGCTTGCAGTGGCAAGCAAAATGAAGTAAGTCATAGCGATAATGAGGATCGGTGAAAATAGAAGCTAAAATGTTTAGCTTCCATGTTTCGGCTTGAAATAGGCGCTCTTCTGGATTTTTGTACAGCCAATCTAAGTAAGATTTTAGCCAGACATTGCTCTGACAATTATTTTTCCATTCCTGGATTTGGTTGGCATCGCCTTGCGAATCATCAAAGGGCAATTTTTCTTCGCATTTCTCCTGGAAAATATCTGTTAAACTTCTGTGCCGCACTCCATTCGGAAAACCACGGAAAATTTCGTTTATTTCTTGACCAGCGCGGGTCATATCTTCGTGGATGGCGGAAAAAGCCTGCTTAAGTTGGATTTCATCCGGGCGATTGTCAGGGATTCCGTGAGTGATGGGTGTGCGAAAGCCCCAAAACTTTGTCCAATCAGGAGCTTTTAGCAGACTGCCTTCGTACAATAACTCCCATAAAACTGGCACGGGGAGTTCCATTTCTTTATTTTTGCCTTCTTCGGTAAAGACTAAAAAAGGGGGTTCTACTTCAAGGTTGTTGAGAAATCCTAGGTCCTCAAAAATAGTTTTAACTTCTTCACATAAAGAATTCCGCAAGCTGAGACCTAGCTTCATGAGTTGGGACAAAACTCTATTGCAAGTTTCTTCACTTACGAACAAGGGGTCTTGCAAATTAATGTTGCTACAATTTTCTGAGTTATCTAAGATCTTGAAGTGCTTTTCTAATAGATGAGGTAGGTCAGAAAGCTCTTTGGCAGCAGTGAGGTGGATATTGCGAATTGTTTCAGGTGATAAGCCAATCCCTCGGTTAATAAATTTGTTGCCGACAAGCACCATCGGCACTGAGTACAACACTCGCACATGAAAGGTTTTGCGGCCCGGTTTTTTAAATGAAGCAGAAGCTCCTACTTTAAGGCTCACGGCTACGCCCCTCCACTATGTCTAGATTGAGCATGAGTGCGTGCAGTTCTTCGTCGCCTTTAAGAAAGCGCACCAAAACAGGCAAGGTTGTGTCTTCATTCGGCATAGTTAAGGTCACAATGCATTGATAATCGCTGCCGGGAGTAACTGTTTCTAAAGGATAAGTTTGGGGCATTTCCCCACTTATGAGTATGACCATTACGGATACGTCTTCTCCATCAAGGGGCAGTTGTTGGGTGCGGAGTCGCCCTTCATGCC
>CBFGOM010000276.1:0-6561 GCA_965650385.1 uncultured Oscillatoriaceae bacterium | reverse complement strand
CCCGAACTCTTGGTTATCGTGGATACTTGTCTGTGCGAGTACACGAGTCATGGACATTGCGGCTATTTAGAAGTAGGGGACCTCATGGGTCGGGTGCTCAACGATCCCACCCTGGAGTTGTTGAAGAAAACGGCGATCGCCCAAGCGAAGGCGGGTGCAGATATTATTGCACCGTCAGGGATGATGGATGGATTCGTTCAAGCCATCCGGTCTGGATTAGATGGAGCAGGATTTGAAGATATCCCCATCCTGTCTTATGCGGCAAAATATGCCTCTGCCTATTATGGCCCGTTCCGAGATGCTGCTGATTCCTCTCCGCAATTTGGCGATCGGCGCACCTATCAAATGGATCCGGCCAATGGTCGCGAGGCCCTTACTGAAATTGAACTAGACATCCATGAAGGGGCCGATATGCTCATGGTCAAACCCGCCCTCGCCTATATGGATATCATCTGGCGCGTCAAACAGGCGAGTCACCTGCCTGTTGCCGCTTATAACGTCTCTGGGGAATATGCGATGGTGAAAGCCGCTGCCCTCAATGGTTGGATTGATGAGGAACGAGTGGTCCTAGAAACCTTAACCGGCTTCAAGCGGGCGGGTGCAGACCTAATTCTCACCTACCATGCAAAAGATGCAGCCCGTTGGCTGGCAAACCAGTCTTAAGCGATCGGTTTCCAAAAACCATCTTGTAGCCCGCCTGTGCGGGCTTTATTTTTGCCGTCCCCGCCCTAAGTGCATTCTGAGGGTGGATATCAGAGTGCAGAATTTTTCTGGGGGAGTGGTCTGAAACAGCCCACTTGTCACCCCTGGGCAACCCGCGCGATTCCCTGAACAGGAAGGGTTGATCACCCCAGACTACTGTCGGACTATTTGTTACCGCTTTTGGTGCAAAATGTCAAGAAATTATGATATAAAAAATGAGAATTAAGGTAGTCAATTTATCAGTTATGTTATAAAAATAGTTATACGATTAAAAATTATCGGATTTTAGAAATCAACAGTAGAACCCTTGGGCTTCGACTTTATAACGCGACTGCCGACGGGAACAGAAAACAGCCAGTTCTTGTTGTTGGAGTGGGAAACTTATTCTCAGCTTTCATAAAAACCAGGAAACCTCCGGGGAGTGCAGGAGCTAAACGATACTCCCCTCTCATTCACAAAAGCTTATACCTTCCCATTAATACCCTGAGTTGGGATCAATTCCAACCCAATAGCGTTCAAGAGTAGAAAGCACTCAATTTCAAGAGCGATTGGTCAATAAACCTAGAGATCAAGTGAGTAGGAAAACGACGATGGATTGCAGTCACATTCAATTTCGCGATCGCAAAGAAGATGTAGATATCCAACAGCTTCAACGGCTATTTGAACTCACCGCTTTTTGGGCGAGAGAGCGAAAAATTGAGGATTTAGCCATCGCGATCGCCAACAGTGATCCTGTGATTACGGTTTGGGAAGGAGAGCGTCTGATTGGGTTAGCTCGCGCCACCTCCGACGGGATTTATCGCGCTACGATTTGGGATGTAATCATTCACCCGGAATATCAAGGGGTGGGATTAGGACGAAAATTAGTTGAAACGCTCTTAAGTCATCCCCGGATGAATCGGGTTGAGCGAGTTTACCTGATGACCACTCATCAACAACGATTCTATGAACGGATTGGGTTTGAGGAAAACTCAACCACGACAATGGTCCTCTACAATAACCAAAATCTCACGAAAGAACTTAAGACTCATGAAATGCTCGTGGAAGCGAGCATTGAAGCCTAGTTATTTCTGAGCCTTCTCCTCCGCGAAGCTCCTCCGATACCGGGGGAGCTTCAACCCTTTCTAAGTGACCTCCCATCAGTTCCAAAATGCTCTGATTCATCATCAAAATTGTGCCTGGAGACAGATCTACCTCAGTTTCCGGAGTCCGTTCCTTGCGGTTTTTTTGGAGTTGCAGAAAATCTAGGGGTTCGGAAAAACAATGAGGCGGCAGGGGAAGATCTATGGAGATAATCACATTACCCCCGGGGTTTGTACTCTGGAGTGATTGGCTTGATCCAGACCCGGAAGAAACCTTTGCAGAAATGCCGATGCGACCATTTCCAACGGGGTTAATTGCCAGATCAATAAAGGTAACTAGAAGTTGAGTCAGACATCGTTGGTCCGCCCGAATACAAATTTTAGGGTCAGGTTGGGAAATGTGCAAGGAAATATTACGGTTTGCGGCTTGGAGTTCCGTCAAATAATGGACTTCTTCAAACACATCAGCCAGATGCAAGATTTCCAGTTTTAGGGGGTTGCGACCTTCTTCAATCCGAGAGACTTCGATAATGCGATCAAGCATTTGAATCATCTTGTGAACTGAGTTATTGGCCTGGACCAAAAACTCGCGTTCTTCTGCTGGATTATCACATAAATCGCTTAAAATTAATTGATGAACGCCGATTAAACTATTTAAAGGCGATCGCAATTCATGGGAAATTCGCGACAAAAACCCGGCTTTGAACTGACACATTTGACGAGTCAGCAAATAATCAAGCTGAGTCTCTTTCAGGCGCGTCGATAGGTTAGAGTCTCCTAACTTTTTATCTTGACTTGAGGAGAAAGGTGTACTCGGATTGGGACGGTAACGCGATCGCATCAGCCATCCACTCCCAAACCCAAACCCCACGGCACCGATTGCATAGATCCAATAGATCCAGTCCATAGTTTGCCCGAAATTCCAACCTAATTCCTAAACGCTGATTGCGGTTAAAAGAGACAGGGCATCCCCGCTCATCTCCCCCTATCTTCGCGGTTTGAGTCTAACTCAATGACCCCTTGACGAAGAATTTCCCAACTTTGCCCCGTCCACTTCGCCACCGTAGAAGGGACTCCACTGGCTGTCGCGTTCGGTTCGGACTGATCCCATTCCAGAGTGACCACTTGGGGAAACCGCAAACCAATCTCTGCCATTGTTCGCAACGGGGGTTCCCCACTGAGATTCGCGCTGGTCGTGGCTAAAGGGCCAGTCTGAGCCAAAATCCTACGGGCGATCGCCTGATCAGGAACTCGAATCCCAATGGTACTCGGGTCAACTGGATTCATCACCGAGGGGACCGCAGCAGAAGCGGGTAAAACCAATGTTAACGCACCGGGCCAATGTCGGTTTGCGACCCCTTGCCAAATCTGCAACTCTGTCTCTGTACTCCGGACAAAAGGCCCGAGGTCCGCTTCTGTGGCCCCCATCAAAATGAGGGGTTTATCCAGACTGCGTTGTTTCACGGCAAAGATGGACTCAGCGCGATGCGGCAGGACGGCTAATGCCGGGACCGTATCCGTAGGAAAACTCACGACCTGGCCCCCCAGGGCTGCCTCAATCAAGACTTGTTCTGAAACTGCTGTCATTGTGGCGTTTAGGACCCTCAATGTTAACTGCGGTAAGCTCGGGCAAATCGCTCAATCCCTGCTAAATCTGAGAATATCTCAATTTGGGTATAGCTGCCTTGGTCTTGTAGTAAGTCCATGACAGCAGGGGCCTGTCCCGCCATCATTTCCAAGAGCAAAATTCCCCCAGGACATAAATAAGTGGGTGCGGTAGCAATCAAATGGCGAATGCAGTCTAATCCATCGGGTCCGCCATCCAAGGCGATCGCCGGTTCATGGTGGGCGACTTCTGGTTCTAACTCCCCAAGCAGGGCGCTGGGGATATAGGGGGGGTTGGAGACAATGCCCCGGAGTCGCTTGAGTCCCTGGAAGGGATGTAAGGGTTCAAACCAGGATCCGCAATAAAAGTGAATGCGATCGCCATATCCGAGATTTAAGGCATTCTGTCGGGCGATCGCCAGGGCATCTTCTGAACGATCCACGGCATGAACGGTGACTTGGGGAAAGACTTCTGTCAGACCCAGGGCGATCGCCCCACTGCCAGTCCCTAAATCCGCCCAGTCGCCCTTAGTTAAGGGGGTTTCCGGATACGGGCGCGACTCGGATTGGACCGATCGCACCGCTAAATCAATGGCCCACTCGGTTTCCGGGCGGGGAATCAGGACCCCCGGACTAACCCCTAAAGCAAAATTTCGCCAGGGAGTAACCCCGGCGAGATATTGGACCGGAACTCGGTCTTGAATCCGTTGTTGCCATTGTTCCTTGAGTTGGGTCCAGGGACGATTGAGGGGAATTTGCAGTCGCCCTTTGTAGGAGTCCAGACGCAGGGCTAATTTATCCAAATCGCTCACCGATAGTAGCAGCCAATCTAGCTCCTCCACCGGCACATTGGCAGCTTCAGCAGCGGCGCGCGCTTCCTGACGCCACTGCCACAGTTCTAAGCCAGAAACCGCAGGATCAGATGAACAGCTCATCGATAGTTGGGTCCTTTATTCGCGATCGTTTCCCCTAGCATCAATCGTTCCGGGTCTTTTCGTCAAGGGTGAACCCGGCCTGAGTTACGGTTGTGCGGGTGCAGGTGGGGCCGGTTCAGCTTGGGGTCTTGACTGGAGATATTCCAGGGTTTCCGTAGAAGGAACCAAGACAATTTTGGTCACTGCGGGGTCATTATTATTTTCTAACTCTTCAATAACTTTATCCAGATTACTGACCCGAACATCAATGCTCGGTGCCAAATCTGGCTGTTGTTGCCGCACCCGGGTTAACATGGATTCCAACTGTTCTCGATTAAAAAAGATGGGAATCATTTGCTGACCATTTTGTTCAATGGTTAAATAGCCTTGTTGGGGGCCAATTGTTGCATAAAAAAGCGGTACGCCATTAAATAAAGGCATTCCATTAGATTGGGGAATTTCTTGACCTTCCTCCTGGAGTTCTTCAGCGGCAAATTGCACTTCTTGTTGGACAGGAATGAATGCAAATTCTATGCGCTCAGGATTATTAGCATTGGCTTGTTCTAATTCATAAACCTTAGCCAGAGAAACGGGGACAACTTGGGTGGTGCCTGCTAAATCGGGATTTTGTTGTTCGATTTTTTGCACAAACTGCTCGGCATCCCGTTGACTCATAAAAAAGCTGGCGATGGAAGCTTCCTGCTGATCATTGGTGACTGATGCAATTAAGGGCGTGCCTTCTGCATTCGTAACCGTAAAAACTAAGACTGATTCTAGTTTTTTCATGATTTCTTGCGCGGGCAATGCGATCGCCCGATTCATTCCGGGCAGCAATTGCCCCAGAAGAACGCTTCCCATTAAACCGAGAGTTGCACTCCAGCGTACTAATAATTTCATTTTGACACCTGATAGCGATACCAGTGGATTAACTTGATTCAACACATCAAACCTCAATGGGTTTTAGGTTAATTTTTTTGAGGGATTGGGTTTGTTCTTTCGCCTTTTTTTGGAAGCGACCAGTAAGCTTTAGATGATCAAGCTTGCTGTGATCGGTTCCTCCTGGTTCAATCTACAACAGATTTTCCCCTTATTACAGAATGGAAAGGGATCCGGGTTGTTATCTATTTGTAGCGTTTCTATGGTCAACCCAATTGGTAGTTTGGAGGACTATTGTGAATGGGGAAGAGTTCCGTTATCCGTTAAGATATGCGGTAGCCTCTTCTACTGGATTTCTGCTCGAATCTCGTTTCAGTACATAGACCCGTGCTGGAATTTGCCGATCGCCCAATTATCATAAATACCGACTTTAGCCCGGTTTAGCTGCCTTCAAGGGTAAGGTAGGCTGGTCGATCTAACCTTTGATAATAGCAGTCTATTATAAAGGTCTGGGAATTTATTATCATCCTCTTCGGGATATTCATCCCAATTGTTTTATTTTTCTGTAGCGACAAAGTGGGATCAAAAAAACCAGGGGTAGTTTTAGAATCCCCCCTCTTTCTGGCCGTTTAAGGGCCAGTATCGCACCCTGGGTACGATACTGGCCCTCTCATGAGGAAGACTCTAAACCCCTGGTTCATGTTATTGACGGCGTAGATGCAATCGGGATGACAGGATTTGAACCTGCGACATCCTGCTCCCAAAGCAGGCGCGCTACCAAGCTGCGCTACATCCCGGACAGTTGTTTTTAATTATAGCATGATCCTCCGGGGAAAAGTCAAGACTTTATTTTGACGAGGAGGCAAAGAAGCAGGAGATAACCTCTGACGGGGGTCGCTGTCCCGCCCATTCCGCTGCGAGGGGGCTGGGGCCAAACTCAAGAGACTTCTAGTATCAATCTATATGCGCCGATTGGCATGGATTAGGGGGGTTGGGGAGATCAATTCGGAATTTAGCCAGAGGTTAAATGATTGATGAACTGAACCGACTTCCCTGTTCCAAAATGGGAGAGGAGTTGGCGTTGAGAGCCGATTCCACAAAAGCTGCAAAGATTGCGATCAACCCCATTTATTTTCTCCTCATCCATGCCAGGGCCAAAAATCAATAATCCAGACATCCAGACGATTTCCGGTGAAGTTAAATTGCTGCGGGTATGTGCTGATGAGATTGCCATAACTCCCGAGACTCTTGCCTAACTCGACCTTTCATCGCCTCTTTTTGCAACAGCATAAACGCCTGAAAATCTTCAAGGTCATATTGTGTCTGTTGTAACAACAACCGGAGGTCTTCTTCAGCTTCCAAGCTGAGGTATCCTGTCACTA
>CBFGOM010000275.1:0-6591 GCA_965650385.1 uncultured Oscillatoriaceae bacterium | reverse complement strand
TTGGTTGGAATTCATTTAACGATTAGCCGCGGCTTCAGCAAGTCAGGCTTTATTGATTATTGGGGCCTATCGAGATAATGAAGTCGATGCTGCTCATCCCTTAATTTCAGCTATTGAGGAAATGCAAGAACAGGGAGCCATTATTAATGGAATTGAACTGCAACCGCTGAAGTTAGAACATATCAATGAATTGATTGCAGATACCTTGCACTGTTCTCAAAGTAAAAGCCTACCTCTGGGGGAATTAATTGCTAATAAAACTCAAGGCAATCCCTTCTTTATCAACCAGTTACTTCAATCACTGTCTGACAGTCATCTCTTACCTTTTCAGTTTCCTGATGGGGAGAGCAAGGGGGAGTGGTCCTGGGAAATGGACCAAATTCAAGCGGTAGGAATGACCGATAATGTGGTCGAATTAATGACCAACAAGATTCAGAAACTTGCGCCAACGGTCCAGGAAAGTTTAAAGATAGCAGCTTGTATTGGGAATAGTTTTGATTTAAAAACGTTGGCGGTAGTCCGGGAACAGTCTCAGATTGCGATCGCCCGCGATTTGTGGCCTGCTGTGCGGGAAGGATTCATCTTTTCTAGCAAGAATTATAGCTTTTTGCCGGAAAGTAGCGCAGAAACTGCCGCTTCTTTACAAGATAGCGATTTTAGCATAGAATATAAGTTTCTACACGATCGCGTCCAACAAGCCGCCTACTCTTTAATCCCAGAATCAGAACGGGCTAATACTCACTTACGCATTGGACAGTTAATTCTCAACCACACCAGTTCTGAGGAGTTAGAGTCTAAAATTTTTGACATTGTAACTCATTTGAATGCAGGTCGCGAGTCAATTTTTGACCCCGATTTTAAATTAGAAGTTGCTCGCTTGAATCGGATTGCGGGCAAAAAAGCCAAAGCCTCTACGGCTTATCAAGCAGCAGTCAAACATTTCGCGATCGCCCGGTCTCTATTGCCTGAAACGGCTTGGAATACAACTTATGATCTAACCTTTACTCTGTATCGAGAACTGGCAGAATGTGAGTATTTAGCGGGGAATTTCCAGAATGCGGATGAGCTATTTAATATCTTATTAGAGCGAGTCCTTGATAAATTTGATCGCGCTGAAATTTATAATTTAATTGTACTGCTGACCATTACCCAGGAGCGATTTCAGGAGGCGGTGCAAGCGGGATTAGCTGGGATGAAGCTCATGGGGTTAGAAGTGCCGGAAACTGAGGAGGAATTGCAAACGGCGATCGGTATCCAAATGCAAGAAGTGCAAGCTAATTTGAGCGAAGTTAATATTGCCGATCTGCTGCACCGACCCACGATGCAAGACCCAGAAAAACAGGTTTGTATGACTCTGTTAGCTAACTTTTGGGGGGCTTCATTTGGCGGAGGTTATGTTAATTATAATGTCTGGTGTGTGTTAACTATGACCCGGCTTTCTTTAACCTTTGGTCATGCGGAAACCTCGGCCTTTGCTTATTCAGCTTATGGACTGATGCTGGCGCTACAAAACTACTATCAAATTGGGTATGAATTTGGAGAAGTTGCCTTAAAACTGTTGGAAAAATCTAAGACTCCTATTTTTGGCGGCAAGGTGATTAATTTGTTTTGTAATGCCGTTAATCCCTACCGTAAACCCTTCATAACTAATCTAGCTCTCTATGATCGCTCTTACTTCATTTGCCGCTCTTTCGGGGATGTGATTTACGGGGTATGGGCTTTATTTTTAAGACTCTGGACCCGTTTGGAAATTGGAGATAGTCTCTCAGAAATTATTAAAGAAGCGGATAAATCTCTGATTACAATTCGTCAGACTAATTATCAGAGTATGCTCTATGCTGCCCTAAATTTGTATCACGTCATTAAGCAGCTTCAGGGGATGGAGGATGAGTTTGATGAAGTGGAGGGATTGCGGTTGTGGCGTGAGGGAAACTTAATCAGTGGAGTGAACTGGTACTATTATTTAAAAACTCAAGTTTTATATACATTTGAACGGTATGACGAAGCCCTCGCCATCTGCCGAGAAGCAGACCCCCTTTTTCCAGCTAACTTTGGGTTTTTCCCTCAAACCAAACATCCATTTTATTATGGCTTGGTGTTAGCAGCGATTTATCCTAACGCATCCAAAGCAGAGCAGGAAGAGTATTGGTTACTGCTAGAAAAACAGCAACAGAAACTCCAAATTTGGGCGGAAAACTGCCCAGAAAATTACCAGGATAAATTCCTGTTAGTCTCCGCTGAAATGGCCCGAATTTCCGGGAAAGAACTAGAAGCAATGGAACTGTACCGGCAGGCGATCGCCCAGGCAAAAGACTCAGGGTTTACTCAAAATGAAGCCCTCGCCAATGAACTGGCGGCACAGTTTTATTTTAGTAAAGGATGGGATGAAGTTGGCAAGGTTTATATCCGAGAAGCAAGCTACAATTATACCAAATGGGGTGCAGAGGCCAAAGTTCAACAGTTAGAAACTAAGTATCCTAAATTATTAAGAAGAACGGGGAAATCGGGTTCATCAATGGATTCATTTCAAACCGTTAATTCCTCTACCGGAAGCAGTCGGGGTAGTTCTCTGGATTTGTTTACTGTGATGAAAGCATCCGAAGCCTTTTCCCGTGAAATTGTTCTCAGCAAGATGCTGGAAAAGTTAATTCAAATTCTCCAAGAAAACGCCGGGGCCTCTAAAGCCTTTTTGATTTTACAAACCGAGGACCGCTTAACAGTCGAAGCAGCGGTGGTTTCTGGGGAAGAACGGATGGTCCTGCAATCAATTCCCGTAGAAGAATGCAAGGACATTTCCGCAGCCATTGTCAATTATGTTGCGAAAACTCAGTCGGATGTCGTGTTAAATAATGCGACAAGGGAAGGACTGTTTACCCAAGACCCCTATATTCTCAAACATCAACCGAAATCGGTCCTTTGTACCCCAATTCGCCATCAAGGAAAACTAACAGGAATTCTCTATTTTGAAAATAACTTAACCACTGATGCTTTTACCGGCGATCGCCTAGAGGTTCTGCAAGTCTTAGCATCTCAAGCGGCTATTTCCCTAGAAAATGCCCTCCTGTACCGCACCTTGGAACAAAAAGTAGAAGAACGGACCGCTGAATTGGCACAAGCAAATGCGGAAATTACGATTCTCAATGAGCGCCTCAAAGCAGACAATCTGCGCATGGCAGCGGAATTAGATGTCACCCGCCGCTTGCAACAAATGATTTTACCGAAACAGGCGGAACTCAATGCCATTTCTGGGTTAGATATTGCCGGATTTATGGAACCTGCTGAAGAAGTCGGGGGAGATTATTATGATGTGCTGCAATATCAGGATCGGGTAAAAATTGGTATTGGGGATGTGACAGGACATGGGTTAGAAAGTGGGGTATTGATGATTATGGCTCAAACGGCTGTCCGCACTTTATTGGAAGGTAATTTCACCAATCCCCCAGACTTTTTAGATGTCCTGAATCGCACGGTTTATTACAATGCGCAACGGATGAATTGTGATAAAACCATGACCTTAGCCCTTTTAGATTATGCTGATCGCGTTTTGCAAATTAGCGGACAACATGAAGAAGTGCTTGTGGTGCGATCGGGAGGAAAGGTAGAACGAATTGATACCATTGATTTAGGATTTCCCCTCGCCATGGTGGAAGAAATGGCCGAGTTTGTCACCACCGCCCGAATCGAGTTAAATCCTGGGGATGTGGTGGTTCTTTACACTGATGGGATTACCGAAGCCTTT
The DNA here is from genome assembly GCA_965650385.1 of uncultured Oscillatoriaceae bacterium. Classification (GTDB taxonomy): domain Bacteria; phylum Cyanobacteriota; class Cyanobacteriia; order Cyanobacteriales; family Laspinemataceae; genus Laspinema. The sequence continues at coordinate 2,852 of CBFGOM010000275.1, read as the reverse complement.
GATATGAATAAGCAAGAATACGGATTAGACCGGTTGATTGAGGTGGTCCAGCAAAACTGCCACAAATCCGCCTCAGAAATTCAAGAGGCAGTAATTTCCGACGTTAAGGGATATATCGGTCAACAAAAAGTTTATGATGACATCACCTTACTAGTGCTCAAGCAAAAGGCAACAAATTGATCAGGGTTAGGGGAGGTGTTTTGCAGCAGTGCAGTCATTGTCTACCTGGTGGAAGAAATCGCGCTTCTCAACTCAATTGCTGCGAGTTGGCAAAACTAGGGTGAGAAACCCGATTTCTAGTCCTTGAAGGGGTATCAGAAACGTTTCTAGTCATCTACCTGAGTTAAAGAGATGAATGTTTTTGAGATTACAATCCAACGTAAAAATGCCGATCGCTGGCCGATTGTGGTCAAATATAGCCGATCGCAGCAACTCTTACCCCAGCGATCGGAAGGGTTGCTGCAACTGACTCCCGAGACCCTCCAGGAACTCACCCGCTTGCAAAAACGGCCCCGAGACTATGGCCGCACATTGGGGTCCGCCCTATTTCAAGATGAAATACGGGATGCTTTTGTAGGGGCATTATACGAAAGTGAAGAACCGTTGCGGGTGTTACTGTTTATCGAAGCGACGGATTTGGAGGTGCGAACCCTGCGCTGGGAGAGACTCTGCGCCCCGATTGATGATACTTGGCGACTGTTGGCGACGAATCAGCGTGTTTTATTATCTTTATACATTCCTGCGATTACGGAACGGCGCTTTCCCCCGATTGGGAAGCGGGATTTGCGGGCGTTAGTGCTTGTTGCCAGTCCCGACTCCTTAGACCGATTTAGATTAGCACCTTTTGATGTTCAAAATGCCGTAGAGGGCGTCCGCCAAGCGTTAGGAGAGATTCCCTGCGATGTTTTGGCGCATCTCCCGGGGTCCGTGGGATTGCCGACGTTAGATGCCCTTTGTGAGCAACTCACAAAACGGGAACAGCGTTATAGTTTGCTGCACTTTGTCTGTCATGGCAAAGCGATCGCCGGGGGTGAAACCGTCTTGTATTGGGCCAATGCTCAGAATCAAGTGGAACCCGTGACTGCAACCCGCTTGCTGCAACGGTTAGCGGACTTAAATGGACCCAAAGGATTACCTCACTTTACCTTCCTTTGTAGCTGCGAAACCGCCAGTCCCGATGCAGAAGCGGGATTAGGGGGATTAGGACAACGATTGGTTCGGGAATTGGGGATGCCTGCGGCGATCGCCATGAGTGAACCCGTCACGGTAAAAACTGCTTTGGCCCTCACCGGCAGTTTTTACCAACAATTGCGACAGTCGGGACAGGTGGATTTGGCCTTATGTGAGGCCACCGCCGGACTAGCAGAACGGGAAGATATCACTGTTCCGGCCCTATTTAGTCGGTTGGGGGACCGACCTCTGTTTAGTGATAACCTGGACCGAGACCTCACAAGTGCAGAAATTGAGTATGGGTTGAACCGTTTAGAGACCTTGTTACAAGAGCGATCGCCGGTCCTGATTCCTGAATTACAGGCCCAAAAAACCATCCTAGAGAGGACTCTCGGGTCCGAAACGGTGGTTTTGAACCTCCAAGGGCGTCAGGAACGAAATCAAGCGTTAGGGGAGATTAACACCTTGTGCGATCGCGCGGTGGAACTAAGTTTCAATGCCTTAGCATTGGGCACAACTCCCCCCCTCTACGACTCACGCTGTCCCTTTCGCGGGTTGAATGCCTTTCGCCCAGAAGATGGGGAATTTTTCTTTGGTCGAGAATTGCTGATCCAAAAGTTGCAACATAAATTATCAGAAGAAAATTTCTTGGCGGTGTTAGGCCCTTCAGGGAGTGGAAAATCCTCAGTGGTTCTGGCGGGACTGATTCCGGCACTTCAGGCCCAGGAAAAAGGACTGCAAATGGCCTATATGACGCCTAGTACCGAGCCTATGGTACAACTGGAGACGACGTTAGGCAAGGTGCAGGATCAACGGTTTGTATTGGTGGTAGACCAATTTGAGGAACTGTTCACATTGTGCAGTAACAACCGCGATCGCCTGGAATTTATTGAGCGCCTCCTGTCCCTGACGCAAAAACAGCCGGTTGTCGTCACCATGCGGGCGGACTTTTGGGGCGAGGTTGCCCCCTATCCCCAACTTAAAGAACGGATGCAGCAACGACAAGACCTGATCGGACCGATGGATCTCACCGAGTTACGGCGATCGATGGAGATGCAGGCCGCAAAAGTGGGATTACGCTTTGAAGCAGACTTGAGCAATTCCATTTTGGATGAAGTCCGGGGAGAACCAGGGGCGATGCCGCTATTGCAACATCTGTTGCTGGAACTGTGGAAACGCCGACAGGGGCGGTGGTTGCGCTGTGAGGAATATCGCGAACTGGGGGGAGTCAGTCAGGCGATCGCCCAAACTGCGGACCGAGTATATCATAGTTTATCTCTCCTGGAACAAACTCAAGTTCGGAATATTTTTGTGCGATTAACCCGCTTAGATGACAGTGCCGTAGCAGGAGAGAAACGCCTGGATACACGACGGCGCGTTACTTTGGAGGAATTAGTACCCGCAGGTGGAACATTGAATGATACCAAAAAGCTGGTACAACGGTTGGCCGGGGAAGAGGCGCGATTGGTGGTGACCAGTGTGAATCCGGCGACTCAGAAAGAACAAGTGGAAGTTGCTCACGAAGCGTTAATCCGCTACTGGCCGAGGTTAAATAATTGGTTAGATGAAGACAGAGTATATCTGCAACTGCGTGAGAGTATCCGTCAAGCGGCCTTAGAGTGGGAACGGGGTAGTCATAAATATGTAATGATACTGCTAAAATACTAATAGAAATCCCCTTA
>CBFGOM010000274.1:0-6654 GCA_965650385.1 uncultured Oscillatoriaceae bacterium | reverse complement strand
GCCGATGGAGGATTTCCCCGTTGTACTCCACCGCCACCAACCGAGGATTTAATCCCAACTGTTTTAAAAACTGAGGGAGATTCAATCGCGGGGATCAAGACTGAGTTTCACCATTGACTTGTAAGGCTATTTTAGGCATTAGACTGGATATTGCATTGTTCAACAGCTTTCAGGGTTTGAATCCGATTCAGTTGAGACAGACTGGACCCACCCCAATATAATCCCTCCCTTCAGCGATCGCCCGTTGCATTTCTTCCGGGTTCGTGGTAAAGCGACCGATTAAACGTTGAGGGCCAAGCAACTGACGCGCCAAGGCAGTCGGCATATCCTGTTGTCCCATAGGGCTGTTTCTACCACGGCGAACAACTCTTCAATAATCCGCAAGCCTTTTAGCGATCGGTCTAAATTAGCATCTAAAATGCGACAGCGGGAGAGGGTGTATGGAAAAAATCACCCCTAATGCTTACCCCAGAACGAGCGGCAAAGGCTGCATCGGCGTTACCGATGACCAATATGCGCGATCGCAAAGTCATCAAAGTGGCGATCAGTCCCCAATAAAGAAAGCGTGAAAATAGAAGTGAAACCTGGTAAATTAATAGTTTCCCACTTTCTTGACGCTCCTGTTTTCCACAGGCAAATTCCCCTGTTCAATTTCTGGCACTTTCTACTCCTATCAATTTCATGCTATTCAAAAAAACCTCCTATCGTAACCCGTGGACTTTTGTTCCGACCCTTTATTTTGCTGAAGGCGTCCCTTACTTCATTATTAACACCGTTTCGCTTCTGATTTATAAAGACCTGAAGATAAGTAATGCTGAAATTACTTTTTGGACAAGCCTTCTTTACCTGCCTTGGGTCATAAAAATGTTTTGGGGGCCTTTTATTGATATTTACTCAACGAAAAGAAATTGGATACTCTATACCAATTTAGCCATGATGGGCTGCTTAAGTTTAATAGCACTCTCTGTGCAACTGTCGAATTTCTTTTTCATTTCTCTATGTGCTTTTACAATCGCTGCTTTTATTTCGGCCACCCATGACATTGCGGCTGACGGATTTTATATGCTGGCATTAAGTCCAGAACAACAAGCTTTCTATGTGGGCATTCGCAATATTTTTTACCGAATAGCCCGGATGTTCACGGAGGGAGTTTTAATCGTATTTGCGGGTAGACTGGCAACATCCCTCGGCAATATTCCTTTAAGCTGGAGTCTGGCCCTAGGTTTAACAGCTTTAATGTTTGGGGGACTTTTCCTTTACCATCGATTGATTTTACCTTTTCCTAAGAGTGATTCGCAGCTTTCTCCAAAGGAAATAAAAGAAACTGTTCCTTTTGTAGAAGTCATTAGTTCTTATTTTCGGCAGAATAAAATTGCTGCTACTCTAGCATTTATCTTGCTCTATAGATTCGGAGAAGCACTACTTGGAAAAATGGCTACTCTATTTTTCAAAGATAGTTTAGCAGTAGGAGGCTTAGGATTATCAACAGAAGATGTGGGCTGGATTAACCTAACCGTAGGCGTAATATCCTTACTGATGGGAGGTATATTAGGCGGGGTTGTTATTGCAAAATATGGATTAAAGAAAAGTATTTGGCCGATGGCGTTAGCCTTGAATTTACCAAATGTCTTTTACGTTTATATGGCTTATACTCAACCTGCCAAACTATTGGTCTATCCTCTCGTTGCCCTGGATCAATTTTGTTCGGGATTAGGCTATACTGCTTTCGCAGTTTATTTAATGTATATTTGCAAGGGAAAGTACAAAACTTCTCATTTTGCGATCTCTACGGGGATTATGGCACTTGGCATGATGGTGCCGGGATTGATTAGCGGTTCTATTCAGGAAAAACTTGGCTATCCCGGATTTTTTATCCTCGTATGTTTACTAGCGATTCCTGGAATGCTCACTATATTGTTTCTTCCTTTAGATGAGATAGAAAATTCTCCAGCTAGTTAACAGATTGGGGAAAAAGTAAGCGGTAATTAAACTAAAAAAAACCGGGTTTTAACCCGGTTTTTTTTAGTTTTGATATTTAATTTTACTGGCCTACTTCTTAAAGGATTTGGCATCAAATTTGCCCTGTAGCGGGGACTTTCTTGAGACCCTTAGCCACCACCAACAATGGTGACAATTTCGAGGCGATCGCCTTGCTGCATCTGAGTTCCCTCCCAAAATTGCCGATGGAGGATTTCCCCGTTGTACTCCACCGCCACCAACCGAGGATTTAATCCGAGATGTTCTAAAAACTGCGGGAGATTCAGTCCCGGGGGACAAGACTGAGTTTCACCATTAACTTGTAAGGCTATTTCAGGCATTAGACTGGACATTGCGTTGTTCAACAGCTTTCAGGGTTTGAATCCGATTCATTTGAGATAGAAAATATTGGGTGACTAAAGTGGGCTGTTCCACCTCCATGATGCCGCGCACCACTGCCACCCGTTCGGCACCACAATCGAGGACATCCGTGAGGTTGTGCATATCGATGCCACCGATCGCAAACCAGGGGACCGACGAATGCTCTGACGCATAGCGGACATAAGCTAGACCCGCTGCGGCTTTACCCGGTTTTGTGGGGGTTTCGTACACCGGACCCACGCCAATATAATCCGCCCCTTCTGCGATCGCCCGTTGCATTTCTTCCGGGTTCGTGGTAGAGCGACCGATTAAACGTTGAGGGCCAAGCAACTGACGAGCAAAGGCAGTCGGCATATCCTGTTGCCCCAAATGAACTCCATCCGCATCTACAGCTAAAGCCAAGTCCACCCGGTCATTCATAATAAAGAGCGCCCCGTAGTGGTGACAAATTTGGCGGAGTCGTTCCGCATTCCGGAGACGCTCCCCATCATCTGTATTTTTGTCACGGTACTGCACCAAGGTTAAGCCCCCTTCTAGGGCCGCTTCTACCACGGCAAACAGCCTGTCATTCTGGGACGTAACCAGATATAAAGGAGATTGATCCAGGAGTTGACGACGCCGGTAAGCGAGTAAACTACTTTCCAGGGTATAAACGCGGTAACGCATCTGCTTAAACACAGCACCCATATCCGGATGGTACAACTTGCCATATTCTTCCAGAACCCGCAGCGCTTCTTCCACCCGACAGCAGTTCGCCTGCAATAGGGACTCAATGCCTGAGCGTTCTTCTTCTTGGGGGTGGCTGAGGTCTGTACCGGGGTCTCCTGGGGTATTGCGGGCCGCCCGCAGTTCCGGTGCGTGCCAACTTGCGAGTTCCTGGCGCATGGACTTACACTCATTAGCCAGGGGTGAACTTTGCAGACCAAAGCGGCACCATTCTTCGATAATCCGTAAGCCTTCGCGCGCCCGGTCTAAATTGGCATCTAAAATGCGACAGAGCGCCGGTTGCAACTGGAGGGGACCTAAATCCGACACCCTTGCTAAACCGCTGTTTTTTTCAGCCATCGAAACCCCCTTTCATTGCTCGATCCGAACAGTCTGTTTTAACGTTTCCCATGAGGCGTGAACATTGAGGAACTCTATGATGCAAACTTATAATATCCTGTCCGCTTTTTTAATTTTTTTTAAGCGGTGAAAGTTATTGTGGCACAAAAAATTAGACAACCGTTAATTTCATTGGATAATCAGGAGGGAGGACATTGACACTCGGGCATTTTATCGGCATCTACATCGGATGAACTGTAACTAAAGAAGGTGATTCGTTTAGGAGAAGATAGGAGGAGAGTCGTGAGTTTCAGAAGCCCCCATCAATTGCGTTCATATCAATATCGTATCGTGGCCCAGTTGGGGATTGCCACGACTGCGTTGCTCTGGTTCTATGGACCAAGCGCGATCGCTCAAAGTCTGCCTGAATTCCAAACTGCCCAAAATTCGGGGACCGCAGTGGCATCACAAACCCAAATCTTTGTTAACCCCACTCGCGGGGATGACTCCAGCGGCAACGGGAGCGAGTCCGCACCCTTTAAAACGATTACTCAAGCCTTGCGGCAAGCCAAGCCTAACACGACGATTCGCCTGAGTCCTGGTACTTATAGCGCTGAAAGTGGAGAGAGCTTTCCCCTAATGCTCAAACCCCAAGTCGCCCTGGAAGGAGATACCAGCACCCGAGGACGTGGAATCATGATCCAAGGTGGGGGTCTGTATCTGAGTCGGACTTCTGCAAGACAAAATGTGGGTCTCGTCGCCGCAGATGGAGCCCGGGTCTCCGGAATCACCCTGACTAATAACAATACCAGCGGTTATGCCTTGTGGGTTGAGTCCGCTTCAATGGAGATTACGGATAACACCTTCACCGGCAGCGGACATGATGGAATTTCCGTGGTGGGGAATGGTGCCCCGACAATCCGGGGTAATCATTTTGTAGAAAATGGGGCTAACGGGATCACCATTTATGGAACCTCCCGACCCCAGCTTGTGGAGAATGTGTTTGAGCGCACTGGATTTGGAATCAATATTGGGCAGAAAGCGGAACCCATTTTGACAGGGAATCAGGTAAGACAGAATCGAGATGGGGTGGTGATTCATGGATTTGCCCGTCCCGTATTGCGGAATAATCAGATTGAAATTAATGAGGAAAATGGAGTAGTTGCCGTTGGCAATTCGCGTCCGGATATGGGGACTTCTGGAGATCCTGGGGGGAACGTGGTCCGCAATAACGGCCAGATGGATATTAATGGAAGTGCGACGAAAGAGATTATTCCAGCATTTGGGAATCAAGTCGCCAGCGATCGCACCACTGGAAGATTGGACCTCAACGGGACCCTTGCCTCGGTTGCCAGCGCCCCGGTTGGTAGTACACCCCCGCGCCCTTTACCTTTACCTTTACCCCGTCCGGCAGCGAATCCGGCCCCCACACCCCCAGCCTCTTTTCCGAGCCCAACTGCGACAACGCCTCAGCCGCCCTTATCAGCGTCCGTGAGTCTGCCTGTTCCCGCACCTGGTGAGGGCATCTCTATTCCAGTGCCGCCTCCCCAAACTGGGACAGCACGGACACCAGCCCCCGCACCGCGAACCCCTGCACCAGCACCAGCGATCGGCAATCGCCCCGGGGATACTCTCCCGAACCTCTTACCCGTCCCCGATGCCACTCCCCCGATCGGTAATGGCGGCGCTGGAGTCCCTGTAGTGGGTGCGCCCAGTGGCGGTGCCGGTAATGGACCCCCGTCACCTCCGAGCCGTGCTGCCGCCCTAGGACTACGCTATCGGGTGATTGTCAATGCCACCAGCAGCAGCGAACAAGCGCGGGTCCGTCGCATCGTTTCCGATGCTTTCCGGACTCAAATTAATGGTCGAATGGTGATGCAGGTTGGCGCATTTGCTACTCAGGATAAAGTAGATGAAATGATGCAATTGCTTCAGCGTAACGGGCTAACTGGGGTGGTTTTAGATATCGAATAATCCTCCCATCAACCCAGGAAATAATTCTCTGTCAGGAGTCTTGATTTACCGCAATTCAGGGAACGAATTGTGAAGAATTAGACTCCTGATTTTTTGGCAAAAAAGGATTTCCTTAGTTCCCCGACTGAATTTTATCCACAATCCACTCAAAGGTTTCGAGAACCTGTTGCAAAGCACTTTCATCTTGTAAGGTAGACAATGGAAATGTGGGTAATCGGGTTTCACTGGAATCAGCAGGAAGGGACAAGCCAATCGAACTGAAACGAGAGCGCAATTCTTGCCAGTTTTCGGGGGAATCAAACGGGGGCTGAGTGGCATAACTGCTACTGGAAATCACAAAATCACCGGAAATATCCACGGTAAAAAGGGCAATTGATTTACGGCCTTTTTGTTTTAATTTTGCGAGAAATCCGCCATAGAGTTCTCCTGTTCCCCAGACCACTTCCACAGCGGGTTCATGATGTCGGACCCATTGTTGAATTTGGCGAGCCATTTGTGCTTCTTCATACCCTTGGCGCGTTTCAAATTCATGAAAGAAAGAGGCTTCATCCCAACGACGTCTCTCCCGAGTTGCACTGGCTTTTTTCTGTTGTGCTTCAGCAGTTTGACCAATGATTCGGGGAACTAATGTTTTGAGTCCATCCTGGCTGACATATTGTTTGATTTCCAGGGCTAAAACTTCCGTCGGGTCTAATTGTTCATTGAGAAATTCGACCACTCGTCTAAGTTCAGGAGAAATTTCATCGGAGACAAAGACTAAGCGAAGTTTGCCTGCTTGGAGGTTGGTTTTGACTTTATCCCAGAAACGGTCCTCATGAGCATCAGTCCCGAGAAATTCTTCAAAAACTTGTTCCGGGTCGCGACCGACATCGCGGCAATTGGATTCAAATTGGGTAATGATGGATTCAATGGGCCAATAGATTAAAACATTGGCGGCATAGTCTAACATTTGACCCACAATTTCTCGGCGAATTCGAGTATCTTGAGTATGTTTGACCGCTACTAGGGTGGGAATGGCATTTTGGTCGAGAAATAGGTGTTCAAATGACCATTGACCATTAACTTCATCCTCTGCCGGAAGCGGCATTTCCCGGGAAATTAAGAGCCATTGCCGAGGGGTCGCCCGGTCAATTTGGTCTCCGGCGATCAGGGTGGGATATTTTTCGAGTAATTCTTGCAGTCGATCTTCGTTGTCGTAGGCTTGTTCTATCATTTCTACAAGCCGATCTTCATCTTGTATGAGGTAAATGCCTCCACCCATCTCTGTTCTCCGTATTG
>CBFGOM010000273.1:0-6692 GCA_965650385.1 uncultured Oscillatoriaceae bacterium | reverse complement strand
AAATTAAAAAATAAGGGAAATGCAGTTATCCCAATTTAAATGCTGAACAGCTTAGTAATGGTATATATTTGGGGATGTAATGGTAGGGCTAGATATTTGGGGCGATCGCCTTGGGGTAAAGGAGAAATCTGTGATTGTACCCTCCCCATTGCGTAAAGAATGATTAAGATAGAAACAGAAATCTCAAATAAACGAGTATCTAATGACTTCAACGCTTGTTAAGTTTTCCTCTCTCCCTCGTCTGAACTGCCCCAAGATTCATCAACTGCCGAATGGATTGACGATTATCGCAGAACAGATGCCAGTGGAGGCGGTAAACCTGAGCATTTGGGCAAATGTTGGTTCGGCGGTGGAATCCGATGAGATCAACGGGATGGCCCACTTTTTGGAGCACATGGTTTTTAAAGGGACTCAACGCTTAGAAAGCGGGGAGTTTGAGCGCCGAATCGAGGAACGCGGTGCTGTAACAAATGCTGCTACAAGTCAGGATTATACGCACTACTATATTACCTCAGCTCCCCAGGATTTTGCGGAACTTGCTCCCTTACAAATTGACGTGGTACTGAATCCGAGTATTCCCGAGGATGGGTTTGAACGGGAAAGACTGGTGGTGTTAGAAGAAATTCGGCGATCAGAGGATAATCCCCGTCGCCGCATTTATTCTCGGGCCATGGAAACGGCTTTTGAACGCTTGCCTTACCGTCGCCCGGTTTTGGGTCCGACGGAGACGATCGCCGGACTGAAGGCACAGCAGATGCGGGATTTTCACGGAACTTGGTATCAACCGCGATCGCTCACTGCTGTTGCTGTGGGAAATTTACCTGTAGAACAATTAATCGAGATAGTAGCAGAGGGGTTTGAAAAAAACGGACGTCCCAGCTTCTCACTCAATCCAAACTGGCAACTTGCCACCGATGACGAACAACTCATCCCCGAACCGAATCAAGTCATCGGCACAATGACAGAACCCGCATTTCAGAACATTGTCCGCCGAGAATTCATTGATGAAAAGCTGCAACAGGCGAGATTGGTGATGATGTGGCGAGTTCCAGGATTAACGGAGTTAAACAAGACTTACCCCTTGGATGCTGTCGCCTCGATTCTGGGACGAGGACGGATGGGACGCTTAGTCCAAGATTTGCGTGAAGAGAAAGGGCTAGTTTCGGGCATTTCGGTTAGTAATAGTTCTTTTCATCACCAGGGAATTTTTACCATTTCGGCGCACTTGCCCTCGGAAAATCTGGAGAAAGTAGAAGCGGCAATCCAGGAACATCTTCGCCGATTTCATCGCGAAAGGGTGCGTCAATCAGAAATCGATCGCATTGTCACTCAGGTGGTGAATCGGTTTATCTTTAGTAACGAAACCCCAAGCGATCGGGCGAATCTCTATGGATATTACCACTCCCTGCTTGGAGATTTAGAACCGGCGTTCAATTATCCCACTCACTTACAGTCCCTCACTCCCGAAGACATCCAACAGGCGGCATTAGACTATCTGTCGGCAGAAGCTTATGGGGTGGTGACGATTAAACCGGCTGTATAAGAAACTTGGGCTAAATGTTAAGAAGACGCGAATCATCGCGTCTTTTGTATTTTAGAAAAACTTGCGATCGCCCGCCGAAAATTGCCAGACCCTTTGGCAAACCGATGGGATATAATTTGGGGTGGTGAAACCCTAGAGAATGCTAAAGCGCGATCGCACCGCTTCTCGGTCCATCCGCTATGTCACCCTACCCCTTAAATTGAATATGGAAGCCTCCACTTTAGCCCTCAAACAATTATGCAGATATTTAGCCAGTTATCAATGCGAATTGTCCGAAATCAATGACTCTTTACTCATTGGATCAACCTCAAATGGATTACTTGAACTGGATTATTATGTTGATGTAGAAGATGCATTCTATGAAGAAATCCTAGAACTCCTTGCCTTCCCGGACTTTGCCCCCTGTCTATCTGCCCTCCGCCTCTATGCCCCAGATGAAGGCATCAACGGAACGCGATCGTGGGATTTAGAACCCTTAACCCGAGGAGAAGGAACCTATCACAACCTAACACTTTTAGACATTCAAGGTACCCAACCCCAGCATCACAATCGCACCATCCTAGGGGACTTAGCCGAAGATGGCATAGTCGCCCGACTCCTGGATAAAATGCCCAATTTAGAACAACTTTCCATTCCCTCTGCCCCTAGTCCAGGCTTTTTTAACCGCCCCCCTCATCCGTTAAAACATCTCACCCTCCAAACCGGCTACGATACCCAAAATTTTATTTTAAACTTAGCCCAATCCACTTGCTTTAGCCAACTAAAAACCCTAGATTTTACCGACTATTCTGAAAGCTATATCGAAAATCATGAACAACACAAAACCCCAATTCAGCATTATTGGCAACTGTTTAATTCCAACGCCCTCCCCCATTTAGAAACTCTAACCCTAAAACATTCCCTTTTAACTGAAACAGACGCAGTAGCATTAAAGAAAACCCGATTAGGAAGTCAATTAGACCTCCTCAAACTTCTTCCCAGTGCTTAGGAAAGGATTTGAGTCTTTATCCCTACTCAGTTCAGTGTCAAAGTTTCCGTCGTTACGTGAGGCAGACCCACACAGTCTTTCCTTGTTTATCAATTTAAGCAAAATCAAAGGGTTACAACAATCTAGGGCTGTTGTTGACTAAAAGTAACCTCACTTTGGGCGGGTCAACCCCAAATTTTCATGCAGATGAGGGGTTGTTTACCTTCTCACATTGACTTTACAAAGTTAATAACCTGTAATTTTTAAAATCCATATTCTTGACAAAATCATTTTTTTATGCTACTAGCAATTTACCCTGCCAAGAGAAAATCGCAGCCCACTTCCCCCGGAAAATGAAGAGATTTGCAGAATTCGACAATTATGATTGCCTTGTAGAGGCGTCCTTTCTATGATTAGGGAAATCCCGTGCAGTTAGTGTGAGGAAATAATCGTGAACCTGGAATATCCTGAAGATCTCAAATACCTTGATAGTCATGAGTACGTCCGCTTAGATGGGGAAATTGCTACCATAGGGATCAGTGCCTTTGCCCTGGATCAACTAGGGGACATCGTGTTTGTAGAACTGCCTGATATTAGTGAAGCCCTAGAAAAAGGCTCGACTTTTGGTACGATTGAGTCAGTTAAGGCAGTAGAAGACCTGTACGCCCCCATATCCGGAACGATTGTAGAACGGAACAATGAAGTGATTGAAGCCCCTGAACTGATTGGAGACGACCCCTACGGTGAAGGTTGGTTGCTGAAAGTGCGTGTTAATGACCCGGATGAACTAGAAGATGCGATGTCCGCGAATGAATATCGCGCCCAAGTTGAAGGAGAATAGCTGTGGGTTTGCCGACTGCCGTCTGAATAGCTAATATCAGCCCCCATCCGGAACCGATCGCAGAAATTTTCAGAGTAATCCTGCTTCCGGTGATGTTGTAGGGGCGCACCGTGGTGCGCCCTCCCTGTTAACCCCTCTCCCCAATTCCCGAACTCATGCTAAATTTCGAGACAACCGTGAACGACACAGATTTAGTCAGACAGTCTCCCCCTACTCCCGAATCTCAACCCATTGTCACCCCTGATGCCTTTGTCCACCGACACAATGGACCCTCCTCAGAGGAAGTGGAACAAATGCTGCATGAAGTCGGGTTTTCCAGTCTGGATTCCCTGATTGAGTCTACAATTCCCAGTCGGATTCGCCGCAATACCCCGCTGAATCTGCCGCAACCCCTCAGCGAAACCGCCGCATTAACCCAACTCAAGGAAATCGCCTCCCAGAATCAACTATTCCAGTCCTTTATTGGCATGGGATACCATGATTGCATCACGCCGCCAGTGATTCAGCGCAATATCTTGGAAAATCCCGGATGGTACACGGCATACACTCCTTACCAGGCAGAAATCGCCCAAGGACGATTGGAGGCCCTGCTAAATTTCCAGACGATGATTGTGGATTTGACGGGATTGGAAATTGCCAATGCCTCGCTGTTGGATGAGGCGACGGCAGCAGCGGAAGCGATGACGCTGAGTTACGGGTTGTCCAAAACGAAGGCAACTGCTTATTTTGTCAGTGAGGATTGTCATCCCCAAACCCTGGAAGTGGTCCAAACTCGCGCTAGACCCCTGGGAATTGAGGTCATTGTTGGCAATCCTAGACAATTTAATTTTGATCGCCCGGTGTTTGGGGTGTTGTTACAATATCCGGCAACCGATGGGGTGGTTTATGACTATCGGGAATTTGTGGAACAAGCGCATACTGCTGGCGCAGTGGTTACGGTTGCGGCGGATATTTTGAGTCTGGCATTACTCACTCCTCCCGGCGAATTTGGCGCAGATATTGCGGTGGGAAGTACCCAACGCTTTGGAGTCCCTTTGGGATACGGGGGACCACACGCTGCCTATTTTGCGACGCGGGACGAGTATAAACGGCAGGTCCCGGGACGAATTGTGGGAGTGTCTAAGGATCTGAATGGCGATCGCGCCTTACGCTTGGCCCTGCAAACTCGCGAACAGCATATCCGTCGGGAGAAAGCAACCAGCAATATTTGCACCGCCCAAGTCTTGTTAGCGGTGATTGCCTCCATGTATGCTGTGTATCACGGTCCGAGTGGCATTAAACGGATTGCCGAAACCGTCCATCATCTCACCGTAATTTTAGCCGCAGGATTAAACCGTCTGGGATACAACCTCGGTTCTGAACCCTTTTTCGATACCTTACGGGTTGATTTGGGGACAAAATCCCAGTCAAAACTTCTTGCCGCCGCAGCAAATCATCAGATTAATCTCCGGGTTCTGGATGAAACAACCCTGGGAATTAGTTTAGATGAAACCACGACCCTGCAAGACTTACAAAATCTCTGGCAGATTTTCGCCACTGGGGAACCGTTGCCGTTTACCGTGGAACAACTGGCAACCGAGGTGAATAGTCGTTTTGACTCGACCTTTGCGCGAACGAGTCCCTATCTCACACATCCCGTCTTTAATCGCTATCACTCAGAAACGGAACTATTGCGCTATTTGCATCGCTTGGAATCCAAGGATTTATCTCTCACTACTTCAATGATTCCCTTGGGGTCTTGTACCATGAAGCTGAATGCAACAGCAGAAATGATTCCCATCACTTGGCCGGAATTTGCCAAGATTCATCCGTTTGCCCCGACTGCCCAAACTCAGGGATATCAGACGCTATTCCAGCAGTTGGAGGCAGGATTAGCAGAAATTACCGGATTTGCAGGGATTTCTTTACAACCGAATGCCGGTTCCCAGGGAGAATATGCGGGATTGTTGGTGATTCGTCAGTATCACGAACATCGCGGGGAATCTCATCGCAATGTGTGTTTGATTCCGACTTCCGCCCACGGAACAAATCCCGCAAGTGCGGTGATGTGCGGAATGAAGGTTGTTCCCGTTGCCTGTGATGACAATGGAAATATTAATGTAGAAGACTTGAAAGCTAAGGCGCAGAAGCATTCTCAAAACTTGGCAGCGTTGATGGTGACCTATCCTTCGACTCATGGGGTGTTTGAGGTGGGAATTAAGGACCTGTGCCAAGTTATCCATGATTGTGGCGGTCAAGTGTATATGGATGGGGCAAATATGAACGCCCAAGTGGGGTTATGTCGTCCTGGGGATTTTGGGGCCGATGTCTGTCACTTGAATTTACATAAAACCTTCTGTATTCCGCATGGGGGTGGTGGTCCGGGAATGGGTCCGATTGGGGTGATGCCCCATTTGGTGCCGTTTTTACCGGGACATTCTGTGGTGAAGCTGGGCAGTGATCAGGCGATCGGGGCGGTTTCGGCGGCCCCCTGGGGAAGTGCGAGTATTCTGCCCATTTCCTGGATGTATATCGCAATGATGGGGGCATCGGGGTTAAAGGCAGCGACGCAAGTGGCAATTTTGAATGCCAATTATATTGCCAAGCGATTAGACCCATATTATCCGGTGTTGTATAAGGGAAAAACCGGGTTGGTCGCCCATGAGTGTATTTTGGATTTGCGATCGCTGAAAAAAACTGCAGGAATTGAGGTGGAGGATATTGCTAAACGGTTGATGGACTATGGGTTTCATGCGCCTACGGTTTCTTGGCCCGTAGCAGGGACGATTATGGTGGAACCGACAGAAAGTGAGTCTAAGGAGGAATTAGACCGGTTTTGTGAGGCAATGATTGCGATTCGCGAGGAGATTCGGGCGATCGAACTCGGGACGATGGATGGGGAGAATAATCCCTTAAAGAATGCGCCCCATCCGGCAACGGTGGCGATCGCCACGGAGTGGAATCGTCCTTATAGTCGAGAACAGGCAGTATTTCCGGCCCCTTGGACGCGAGAACACAAATTTTGGCCTGCTGTGGGACGGATTGATAATGCCTATGGCGATCGTAATTTAGTTTGTGCTTGTTTACCGATGGAGGCCTATTCTCCGGAGTAACTTGAGGACATAGGACATTGAGGGAGAGAATCGGGGCGATTCTCTCCTCAAACTTTCCTCTAATGAAAATTTAAACGATTTGGAAAAAGCTGACATTTTATAGCCTGAATTTTCTCTGAGGAAGATTTAAAACAGGGTCAATTTGAGTAAGTTTCCCAAGCAGTATTTAACAGCGAGGAAGTGGCGATTAGGATTAATACCAAATCCGAAGTTCAAACGTCTGCTATAATACCTGAAAAAATAGGAGGT
>CBFGOM010000272.1:0-6754 GCA_965650385.1 uncultured Oscillatoriaceae bacterium | reverse complement strand
AATGAGTTGAAAAAATCTCCCGTAATTTCTGGGTTAATCGCCGAAGGAAAATTAAAAGTAGCCGGGGGTTACTACGATTTGGATACGGGAAAAGTTGAGTTAGTGAATTAAACTCTACTCGCCTCAGTGCTTCCATTGTTCATTCATATTTGAGGAGCTAGAAAGGATAACGCCATGCTGAGTCTATTAATTGGATTGCCCCTTTTGGGTGCAGCACTCATTGGTTTTTGGCCGTCCAAGGGGTCGCCCACGCAATTGCGAAACATAGCCCTAGCCGTAGCTTTAGGGATTCTGGCTTGGACGGTGGCGATCGCCACCCAGTTTGATTTAGGCTCCCCCGGAATGCAATTTGAAGAATATTTACCTTGGATTCCTCAGTTAGGACTCAGCTATAAACTAGGCATCGATGGGTTATCTTTTCCCATGCTTGCGTTAAGCGCGTTTCTCAATTGCATTGCCATTTATGGTCGGGGTGAAACCGTAGAGCGTCCTCGGTTATATTATCCCATGATTTTCCTCGTGAATGCTGGAATTGCTGGGGCATTTGTAGCACAAAATTTGTTATTATTTGTGCTGTTTTATGAATTAGAACTCATTCCGCTTTACCTCTTAATTGGGATTTGGGGCGGTGAAAAACGCGGGTATGCCGCGATGAAATTTCTAATTTATACAGCCTTGTCGGGAATTTTAATCTTAGCTGGTTTCTTAGGAATCGCTTGGTTAAGCGGTTCAACCAGCTTTGATATCGGCTCGATTTCTACGGAAAATTTATCCTTAACATCCCAACTGATTTTACTCTCTATTCTGTTAGTAGGGTTTGGGATTAAAATTCCCCTGGTTCCCTTACATACTTGGTTACCCGATGCTTATGTGGAAGCGTCCCCGGCTATTGCCATTCTCCTGGGGGGAATTCTCGCTAAATTAGGGGCTTATGGGTTAATCCGATTTGGGTTACAACTGTTCCCAGAAACTTGGGCACTTGTGGGTCCGGGGTTAGCGATTATTGGGGTGGTGAGCGTCATGTATGGTGCTTTTAGTGCGATCGCTCAAAAGGACATCAAGCGCATGGTTGCCTATAGTTCCATTGGACACATGGGCTATATTTTAGTAGCTGCCGCTGCCGGAACTCCCCTAAGCTTACTCGGTGCCGTTGCTCAAATGGTCAGTCATGGATTAATCCTCGCCATTCTCTTTTATATTGTCGGTATCATTGAGCAGAAAGTTGGCACTCGCGAACTGGACGTTTTGAATGGATTAATGAATCCTAATCGGGGACTACCGCTCACCAGTGCCTTCCTAATTTTAGGCGGAATGGCAAGTGCAGGAATTCCCGGCTTAGTAGGATTCATTGCGGAATTCATGGTCTTTCAAGGCAGTTTTTCAGTCTTTCCCGTCCAGACCTTACTTTGTATTATTGCCTCGGGTTTAACCGCTGTTTATTTTGCGATCTTAATCAATCGCACCTGTTTCGGAAAGCTAGATAATACATTAGCTTATTATCCCAAAGTGTTGTTTGCTGAACGGGTTCCGGCATTAATCTTAGCCGTCACTATTTTCATTTTAGGCATTCAACCCGTTTGGTTAACTCGGTGGAGTGAACCGACAACTACAGCAATGGTAGCGCATATTACTCCCTCTAATTCAGGCTCAATTGCTCAAGACTTGAACACTTTAAAACCCTAAAATCAATTGACAAATTCCAGATGTAGGAGTGGGAGTTAGGAAGCGAGACACTCCCCCTCCCCAATTCTCGGGTTATCATGATTTTCGATTCCCTATAACTCCTTGAAAAATCAGCCTTAATTTCCTTTTTTTGATGGTTATCCAAGAAAACATCTAAACTATGACAACGACAACTTCTACTTCTACTCAACTTCCCCCTTCCACCCATCAATTTGCGGATATTATTCATCGGTTAGAAGCCGGTGGCGCAATGTTGCCGGATACTCCCGAAAACTTGAAGCAAATTATCGGTATTTATAAAGCCTACGCTGTACCCATGGACTTCTACTGGCGGGATTTGCTATATATCGCCCAAGAGGTCTTTTTAGAACCCTTTAACTTTTTTAAATACTTCCTCCCGAAGGAGTATTTAGAACTGCATAATCACTATGCTGGAGATGATGCTGACTTGCGAATCTGGCGGGGAGAGGCAACCGCACATCCGGAACTTTTAGCCTTTATTGAAAAAGGGGAATTAAATCAGAAACTCCCCCGGTTATTTCATCATTTGTTCCATGATCGCGTTAATATGGAGTTTGCCGAAGCCTGTATGCGATCAATGTTGTGGCATGGCAGAGATATGGGTTGGGGCAAATTTGATGCTTATCTGGATAGTGATGAGTATAAAGCGAATGCAGATGTCGCCATTAAAGCCTATTTTAAAGGCAATCCCGTCATGCTGGGACTTTATAAACTGTTTCCCGAAATGTTTTTAGAACAGGTGAGACAGCTTTCCTATTATAGCAATTTGGGCTTGTTCTGGGAAGTGATGGCCCCCGTCTTTTTTGAAATGTCCGATCGCTATGATGAAGGCAGCCTCACCAGCGTTCCGGAAGCGATGAATTTTCTTGTCAATGGCATCTTTGCGATCGCTGGACGTCCTATTTACCACCACGTTCATATTCGCGGTGAAGTTTACGAAATTATCCCCAAATCTAAAGGCTTTACCTGGTTATATGAAGCCGCCTTACCCTACGTTGAAGCCGTCTTTTATCGCACTGCACCGTTCCGAGGCACGAAATCTTATAACGCTCAAGCTAAACAAGTACCTGATGAGCAAAAAGACTTCCATTATGGCATTTTATATGCTGATGTTTTCCCGGTGGGAACTGCTGGCATTCCCCCCACCTTATTAATGCAGGATATGCTCCATTTCCTCCCCCCTTATTTGGTGGATTATTATCGCCAATATTGTCGGGGTGAGGATGATATGTTGATTCAGTTGGGAATTAGTTTCCAGCGATCAATGTATTGTGTCACTTCCGCTGTCATTCAAGCCTTACGGACGGCTTTACTCTATCCCTTAGATGATCCAAATCCCAAGCATTTGATGGCAAATCGACAGTTTTTTGAAAGCCAGTTAGATCGCTTTAAACGTCCTGAAGCCCGCTTGATGGATATCCAAAACCAGAATTCTCGATAAACTATTGGGTGCGTCAACAACTGACGCACCCAAGCGTTTATCCCATTAAAATCACGTTATCAATCACATGAATGACCCCATTATCGGCTTCCACATCTGCCGCAATAACAGTGGCATTTTTGACTTCAAATCCACTGGAACAATCGATAGAAATTGGGGACCCTTCCACGGAAGTAACGGATTTTAATTGGGCTAAATCCGCTTGCATCAATTTACCCGGAACCACATGATAGGTTAAAATTCGAGCTAATTGAGGAATATTTTGTACTAAAGTTTGAATGGTACCCGGGGGCAATTTAGCAAAGGCGGCATCCGTAGGCGCAAAAACGGTGAAGGGACCGGGACTTTTTAAGGTTTCGACTAAATTTGCCGCTTGCACGGCAGCAACAAGGGTTTTAAAGGAATCATTACTCACTGCAATATCCACAATATCGGGCATAAATTCACCTAGTTTTCTACAAAATGCTTCAAATTAATTGTAGAATAAACGGTGAAACTGTAGGTAAAAAATAGAAAAGTAAAAAAAAAGGGGAGTGATCAGCAAAAAAAACCTCTCAGTGGGGACTAAGAGGTTTTTAGGAGTGCAGGAGCTACCGGAAAACAGCGAGGGTTCTTCAATAGCTAAGAAATACTCTAACGACGGGGTATGGAGTCGAGATGACAGCCGGATGACATTTGGATGACAGTTAGCAAACAAAGAGAGCGATCGCCTTCAATGGCTGAGAGTAGAACCTTTTCAGACAGCAGAAGAAACGGGTCCTAACTCTCACTCAGGCGATCGCGCAATAACTCATGAATGAATCGATACTGCTGCCATCCCACCCGCTGTAAAAATAACCGTTGGCTGAGATATTCCAAAAACCGGCTATAATTCCAGGGAATATCCCCTCTGCGCCATAAAATTAGGTACACAATCAAGTGTTTCATCCAGGGAATTGCGGTAATCAGAGCACAAACTAAGCCTAAAATAGGGGCGGTTGAACCCATGAAAAACAGCACCGAAAGCAAATACATGATCCAACCTCCGGTAGGGGTAATAGCCGATAAAATTGCCCCAATGAATTGAAAACTCAGGAAACCGAGGAGGCAACAACTCACCGAAATGATCGCCGACTGCCACAGGGTGCGGGGGGGGCTGGTGTTCAGTTCAATATCCGGTGCTTTTAAGGCAATAATTCCTCCACAGCTTAAGGCAATAATTGCAAAAAATATCCCATAAATTCCCCCAACTTCCCATCCATAAATTAAGGCAAATAACCCCGCATATAACAAAATAAACAAGAACAACAAAGCCAGAGGATACTTCAACTGTTCTCTAGTGGGTTGGAGGCGTAAGATAGGAAGAGATTGCGGAGAAAATAGGCGTTGTTTGCCCTCACCCATCACCCCTGATAGCCAGCGTAACCATTGTTTCGTTTGTTCCCCAGTGGGCTCGTTTTTTCGGGAATAAATCGGTTTTTCCAGGTCCCGAGAAAGTTGCCGTCGAATATAGGCATTAAACACATAGCGCTGACGCTCATCCCGGGTTTTTAAGCGTTTCCAGGAATGAATTAAAATTTCCTCATAGGCAATGGTCATCAGATTTAAGAATAAAGGAGTTCGGGCTAATCGGAATAAAGTCGGGTCAGTTTGAAGATTTTCCCAAAGTTCCCGACTGCGAGAGGCAAGCAGATATCTCTCAATCTGATTCATCGTCAACGGTTGCACTCCCACTGCTGCATACAAGCGCAGACGAGTTTCGCGCTGTTGGTAAGTATCCATCCGGGTACAGAGTACCATCGGCAGGGCTTGTCCATTTTGGCGTTTGAATTGGGAAATTTCTTTTAAACATTGTTCCTGACGATCGCCCGTCAGTTCGTCTAGTCCATCCAGCAGAGGTAACAAGCGATCATCCGCTAACAATTCTCGCACCAATTTCCGATTAACGTTATACTTATTACAGACTTCTTCCTCTATCCAAGTGAAAAACGGAGTCTGCTCCAGCCAATGTGCTAAATCGAGGACAACCGGCACCGGTTCTAGCTCATTGTGTCGGGCGCAATCGCACAACTCTTGGGCTACCTCTAACAAAGTGCTAGTTTTCCCCGAACCTGGTGCACCGAGAATCAACACAATTCCAGCGATCGCCCCCCCCTCTAGGGTACCCGTTTGCGGGTCCGCACGCACAGGCAAGGCATTCAACACCTCTACCCCTGTTTGCTGAGGTGCTGCCTCCTGTAACCCCTCCAGAATCCCTTGTTCCGGCGCGAGTTTCCGTCTCGGGTGCTTGCCAATCTTCACTTCCACATCCCACAACCGGGGTATATCCTCTGTGAGAGGTTCGCGCACCAAATAGCGGTGTACCGCATAATGTAACGACTGCTGCTGTCGGGCGATCGCTTCACGTTCAACTGCTGCCAGTAACCCCGATCGCCCCGCGATCTCCGAGGATTGCCAGCCCTGCCACCGTTGCCCTATACTCAACACCGTCGGCAATGCCGTCCCCAACGCCCACAACAACACCGATGCAGCGCTTAAATTTCCCTGAAAAGCTGGATTCAGGGACTCACTAACAAACAGGAAGTACACCGACACCGCCGCAATCAGAGGTAGAACCCCAAACAGCCAAAAACCGCGTTCCACCCTACCACCGGGTAACCAACAGGTTAAGGCACACAACAGTCCACATCCGAGGGTCAAAACCCCCAGCAAAATACCCAGACTCGGTGGGGTCGCCGCCGTGATAGCGATCGCCATACAGAAGAACCCATTCACCAATACAGTCAAAATCAAAATGAACGCCGGACTAATTTTTGGCATGGTAGATGCCTCTGTGCAGGTTATCGATTCTCAATTTACCCTCTTCTTGTCCAATAGTCCCCCCGAAGCAAGGCGATCACTTTGTCGGTTGCCACATTATTTGTCGCTGTTGACAAATTAATGTCGTCTTGCCAGATTATGTGTCGCCTTGACAAATTAATGTCGTTGAATTGGCGTTGACAAATTAATGTCGTCGAGTCATTGATCGAGTTCTCTCATGGGAAGGCTAACGCTATATTTTTTTCAACCGATTCTTATTCTACACCGTCAGTAATTCTGTCCCCCACTTTCAAGGCACTCCAACCCAGAAGTGATGTTGAAACCTGCCAGAAGTTATGAGGAGGCTATTTATGTGGCTATCTTTCAACCCATCCCAACACGGGAGTGGTGTTGAAACACTGAGTGGACGATAAGAGAGTAAATTGAGAATCGATCTTTCAACCCACCTTAATCCGCGATTAGTAGCGAACAAATCTCCTAACTTTCAACCCACCCCAACGCGGGAGTGGTGTTGAAACTTCAATGGGGTCGTGTTCGCCTTCCAAGTGGCTGGAGTCTTTCAACCCACCCCAACGCGGGAGTGGTGTTGAAACCCTGCTACGGTTGTTTGCCACACATCATACAACTACACCTTTCAACCCACCCCAACGCGGGAGTGGTGTTGAAACTCTCAATGTGTGTTCCAGCTTGCTCAGACCAGCCCTGCCTTTCAACCCACCCCAACGCGGGAGTGGTGTTGAAACCTTATCCCGTTAGTTGCCTCGATAGTGGCTAAAGACTTTCAACCCACCCCAACGCGGGAGTGGTGTT
>CBFGOM010000271.1:0-6795 GCA_965650385.1 uncultured Oscillatoriaceae bacterium | reverse complement strand
TTCGTCATAGCAAAAAGCACGGTGTAGCGGAATCTCTAGGTCGTTATATTATCGCGTCTGGGGGAGCCTTAATTTTACATTCCATCGGCACGACCCTTCTAGCTAACTTTATTATTCACCAAGAAGAATTAGCTTGGTTAATTTCTAAAAATACGGTTTTCCTGTTCTGGGTGTATCCTGGCACTAAATACATGGTGTTTGGGCCCGGTCAATCCTTAAAACGCAATTCACCTAATTTCAGCGCACAGCCTAAACAAAGAGAGGATATTATTTAAAGTCATTTAACATTTAACAGTTAAAACGATAAACATATTTCAGATTAATCAATTAGAGTTTCCTCGTTAGGATTAAAGTGAATAGGGAAAGAAAAAAGTATTCCGATGTTCTTTAAAAGAACACCGGAATACTTTTTTCTATAAGTTTTTTACAGCAAACAGGACTTACCCTTAATCTGTGGAAGCCAAATACCAATCGGGAGCCAAATGCTCCCACTTCTGCGCAGAATTATGGGATTTCTGAGAGAGTAGGTATCTTAGAATAGAATCAAACTGAGGGTTAAGGGGCGACAACTCGGAGACGATGAGTGACCATTGTGATGCCATCTTTGCGAACAATAATGGCGGAAATCCAGCGATTATCTTCCGTGGATGGGGCTTGACCTATTTTAAAAAGTCCCCCAGCGGCAAGAGGTTCTAAGGTTAAATCTGAAGGGATTAAATATTGGGTCATGCGAACGGGTTCTTCTATTGCATAGCCGAGAATTAAGTCATTGCGTAGGGGTTCAACGACGATCGCATCGAAGTTATAACGCTCTCCGGGGCGAACTTCCTCTGGTAAATTAATTTGTAGCGTCGGGGGATTTTCGCCGGTGGTGATTTGATTGCGTTCGGCGAGAATATTTTGACGGATAATTTTCTGGTTACTATAATGCTGCTGCGATCGCACGGTTGCCGTTAACCTCAAATCGCGATCGTTTTGAGTCTCCACCCCCGTAATTTCGGTGACGGTTTCCACCTTAAATCCATTGCCATCCCGTTCCCATGATTCAATTTGCGTGCGATAGCTCAGATTCGGGAAACGCTCCCAGAGTTGGGTTAATCCTTGCCTCAAACTTTCATAATCTAATCCATCGGAATTGACAAAAGTCGGACTATAAAACTGCATCACGCCTTGAATATCTTGACGATTGGCGGCAGCATCAATATCCTGGAGAATCCGATTTAGTTCTGGGGGTGCAGTTTGAGCCGTTGCTGCGGCAACCCGGGTTGGTGTGGCCCCTCCCGCACACCAGAGGGTGAAACCAACGATGATTGCAGCGATCGCCGAACGTTCACGACTGGGGGTCTCCGTGGCTTGCCGCGAAGGGCGGTAACGGGATTGCAGTAAGCTCAAGGGATTAGTCATTGGGGAGGGCTTCAACACGACACGACAGATAAAGATCCTAGCAATAGTCTTCCCGAGAGAACCGGGGATTTCCGCAGAGATAAACTGAATTGGATTGCACAGACTCTCGCTCAAGAGAGTTCAACCCGTTTAAATTTATAGTTTAGATGCGATCGCGATTGTTGCATCCAACCGCAAACTATCCCCAGGAAACCACAAACAGAGGCTACCGATTTGGCAAATAAACCGATTCGATTACTGATTGCTGCGAGTGGCACAGGTGGGCATTTGTTCCCCGCACTCGCCACCGCCGAACAACTCAAAGACTATCAAATTGAATGGTTGGGGGTTCCCAACCGCATGGAAACTCAACTCATTGGCGATCGCTATCGGTTGCACACCATTCCTGTGGAAGGATTTCAACAGCGTCTCGGACTCGGCACCCTCAAAATCGCCTTCCGACTCGTCAGTTCCGTGTTTCAAGTGCGCCGCTTGCTCAAAACGGGGGAATTTCACGGCGTCTTTACCACCGGGGGTTATATTGCTGCTCCCGCCATTTTAGCAGCCCGTTCTTTGGGATTACCGGCTATTCTTCATGAGTCTAACGCCCTGCCGGGGAAAGTCACCCGCACGTTTAGTCCCTTTTGTACTGTGGTGGCAGTCGGGTTTCAGAAGGCGGCGCAATATTTACCGAAGGCAAAAACCGCTGTGGTGGGAACTCCGGTGCGATCGCCCTTCCTCGCTACCCCGGAATTTGATTTACCCATTCCAGAAAATGTGCCATTGATTGCGATCGCCGGAGGTTCTCAAGGCGCAGTTGCTGTCAATAAATTGGTGCGAGAATGCGCTCAAGCTTGGATTGATGCTGGTGCTTGGATCTTCCATCAAACGGGAGATAATGATCCAGAAGTCAATAATTTTCAGCATCCCCACTATATTTCCATGCCATTTTATTCCAATATGGCGGGATTATTGCATCGAGCTACCCTTGTCATTAGTCGGGCAGGTGCAGGGACTTTAACTGAATTAGCGGTGACTAAAACGCCCTCTATTTTGATTCCTTATCCCTTTGCGGCAGAAGATCATCAAGCTTATAATGCCGCCGTCTTTGCCGATGCAGGAGCCGCCGTACTGTATCGGCAAAAAGAGCTAACCGCGCAACAGTTGGAACAGCAAGTTTTAGACTGGCTCAAGTCACCGGAATTTTTGCAAAAAATGGCAGAAGCAGCCGGTGCATTAGCCGTTCCTGATAGCAGCGATCGGCTTGCTCAATTAGTCCGAGAATGGGTGGAAAAATAAGACTTAATTCTCGGATTTTTAAGATAATTAATAGATTGGAAACCGGGGTTTTTCAGAAAATTACTACTGATTATAAAAAACTTGGAAAAACCCCGGTTCCTGTTTCTAGGTAGGTCATTCGAGGGGACTTTTTATACCCAATCCAGTTGCAAAAAATCCGTTTTCTCTCTGACGCCGCGTAGGCGGGATTCGTCCGGTGAACCTCCACCCTTCAAGGTGCGTTTTTTATAGACTTTTCAAAACCGGATTGCGTATTAAATGCTCCAATATTTCCTCAATTAAAAACCGCTTAATCTACCACTTGAGCGCTATGGCTGCGAGGGTCAGTTTTATTGCCATTTTTCGGGACTGCCGCACTATTTAAAGCTGAATTTTGACCTTTGGCCTTGGCGTGGGGTAAGGGATTTCCAGCAATTAATGCATCAATATTTTCAGCCATGACGGCCCGAGGAATTTCTCCGATCGCCTCAGCAATTGGCTCTCCCTCTCCGCCTAAAAACACAAAATGAGGAATACCATCAACTCGATATTGAGTCAACTCAGGTAACCACTTTGTATTGTCCACATTCAACATGACAAAGTTAACCCTGTCTGCATATTCGGTTTCCAGTTCTTTCATTTCCGGCGCCATTGCCATACAGCTCGTACACCAATTGGCATAAAATTCCATCAGCGTGGGTTTGCCATTCGCCAGTGCCACCTCATAAGGGATAGAATCCGTCTCCAGATCCGTTAAAGAAACCGTACTTGATTCCGTCCGCAATCCCAGGAAAATCCCCACCGCTAGGACTGTAGCCGTTAGGACAATAATCAGATTTCTCAGTTGATTCAGGAATGAAGTAGGGGGTTTTTCGGGTAAATTCGCAGTCATCGCCTCTTTGATTACCAGTAATTACAAGTTGTTTCTAGTTTAGCGAATGATTCTCCATTGGGTGGGATCAACCGACGTAGATGGGATTCTGGGTCAGCGGTGGGGCAGTGGAGTAGGCGCGAACAGCATTTTTGCGGTCATCCACGCTACAATAAAGACTCGGGAATTTCAATAGGAATTTGTCAGGAACTTCCTAAAAAGTTTTAACCGTTTTCTCATTCCAAGGAACTGATTTAAAGTAAACTGTGAAAAAACGAGTTACCCTAACCTTTCCTAAACGGTCAGTCCAAATGCCAATTACTTATCGATTGGCGAAAGATTTTAACGTAGCGGCTAATATTATTCGTGCACAGGTTGCACCCAATCAAGTAGGGACGCTCGTGGTTGAATTATCCGGGGATATTGATCAACTCGATGCGGCAATGGATTGGATGCGATCGCATGATATTACCATTTCTCTAGCCTCTCGGGAAATCTTAATTGATGAAGAAACTTGTGTTCATTGCGGACTCTGTACGGGAGTCTGTCCGACTGAAGCACTGCACCTCAACCGGGAGACTTTTCAACTAAATTTTACGCGATCGCGTTGTGTCGTTTGTGAACAATGTATTCCTACCTGTCCCGTCCAAGCGATTTCTACAAATCTTTAGAGTCTGCCAACTATTCAATCATTAACCCTTGGTTCGTTCACGAGTGCCAGAGTAAATTCCATGTTTTTATTTTTTATCAAAGCACTTCCCCGGCTGTCTCTGCTGCTACTTGCTGCGACTTATTTTAATTTTGGCTGGACCTTAGCTACCGCCCAAGCCCCCTGGTGGGTGTGGGTTGTATCGACCATTTTGACATTTCTGATGGCCGAAGCGTTAGCGGCCCCTTGGTCAATTATCCGCACCTTTTCAGTGCGTTGGTTGAAATCCGATTATCGGACATTTTTTACGGTCTTGTTAGGGGCTTTTTTCCTAGTAGTGTTCTTGTCTTGGTTGAATATTTCTGCTTACGGATTAGCCTTATTAGTCTCTGCTGCGATCGCCCGACTTGACCTCCAAACGGGTCCGTTCAGTCCCTGGCAAGATTTTTTAATTTTATTTGTAGTCGCGACCCTGGGTTTGAGTCTCGGTTGGGTGATGTACTTGATTTTATAAATTCCTGGTCCCGTGAATCACGAGTCCGAGGAATCCGACCCGCCTGGGAATTCAGAGGGGATCAGCATTAAATCCTAGACCAGATGCACAACGGCAACGTTGTAAGATAAAAAAACACAAGCAAACATCGGAATGCCTGCGGATCTGGAACAGATACCAGAAGCAAAGCGGGTAGATCTGGCCTCATGGGAGTAGGGAACTGGAGATGACCTCTGAGAAAACGGAATTAAAAACAACAGCCCCCAGTGAATCAAACGGGTGGAAGCAGTTGCGAGACAACGTGCAAATTTTGGCGATCGCCTTGATCTTAGCCCTCGGGATTCGAGCGTTTGTCGCCGAACCCCGATATATTCCCTCTGTCTCAATGGTTCCGACCCTAGAAGTCGGCGATCGCATCGTCGTCGAAAAACTCTCCTATAACTGGCGATCGCCCACCACCGGCGAGATCATCGTCTTTGATCCACCAGCAGCCCTTCAACAGTATGGTTACACCAAAAACCAAGCCTTTATCAAACGAGTCATTGCCACGGAAGGTCAGTTAGTCCGCATTCACAACGGCCAACTCTACCTCAATGACCAACCCCTACAAGAAGACTACATCGCCGAACCTCCAGACTATGAGTGGGGTCCCCAAAAAGTCCCCACCGACACCGTATTTGTCATGGGAGATAACCGTAATAACAGCAATGATTCTCATGTTTGGGGGTTTTTACCCAAAACCAACATCATTGGCCGCGCAGTCGGGCGATTTTGGCCCCCGAATCGGATCGGTTTCCTCGACAATTAACAGTAAATTTCCCTCAAAAACCCTGTAGAAATCTATTCTTGACTAAAACCATTTTCCACCCCTGCACTAAAATAATAAGATAGAGGGTGGGAATTCCCACCGACTGGGGAAACGAGTATAAGAGAAACTGGGAAAACAATGGGTTTTTTTGATTCTGAAATCGTTCAGCAAGAAGCCAAAGAGCTGTTTGAAGATTATCGAGCTTTGATCCAACTGGGCAGCAATTACGGAAAATTTGACAGAGAAGGGAAAAAACTCTATATCGATCGCATGGAAGCCATGATGGATCGGTACAGTATTTTTATGAAACGCTTTGAACTTTCCGAAGACTTCATGGCTCAAATGACCGTTGAACAGCTTAAGACCCAACTGGGTCAATTTGGCATGACACCGCAGCAAATGTTTCAACAGATGCACCAAACCCTAGAACGCATGAAAAAGCAACTAGAACAAGAAGCTTAAACCCTGGCGATCGCGTCAATAGAGAGCATTCCCGGGACTCTTTTGCAACTTGGGAAAAGGCAGATCAGCGATCGGGGAAATTCGTAGGGATAAAAAACCGGGTTTTTTACCTAGTTATTGATTACGGATTACTCCAGATGAGGGCAAGAAACCTCGTTTCTTTTCTGCCTACTCTACGGGAAAAACCGGATGGAGTATCTTACCCCATCCGGTTTTTAAAAGGGGAAATCTATTGGGTCCTTGGGACTCGGCTTCACCCAAGTCCCAAGGACCCAATAGATCTCCCCTATCTCCCCCACTCATTACGGCGGGTCAAATTGCCCAGGAGAGGGGAAGTCTTCCACCGGCGTTCCTTGCATCGCCTGATGCATAAAATCTCGCCAAATGGGAGCCACAAAACCGCCACCCGTAGCCCCCGTAGCCAAAGGTCGGTTGTCATCATTGCCCACCCATACCGCTGCCGACAACTGGGGGACATAACCCACAAACCAAATATCCCGTTGAGAAGACGTCGTTCCCGTCTTCCCAGCCGCCGGACGACCTATTCTGGCACTGGTTGCCGTTCCTTGGCTAATCACCCCTTGCAGGACATCCGTTAGGGCAGCCACGGACCAAGGATCGAGAACCAATTTCGGTTTAGGGGTATTGTCTAGCAAGATATTCCCGGTACTGTCCGTCACTTGCACAATAAAGGTCGGATCCGAATGCCAACCATTGCTGGCAAAAGTGGCAAAAGCACCCGCCATTTCCATAGGCGTCATATCGATCGCCCCTAACGGCATAGAAATCACAGGTTCCATTGGACTGGTAATTCCCAAAGACCGGCAAATTTCAATCACTTTATTTAAACC
>CBFGOM010000270.1:0-6914 GCA_965650385.1 uncultured Oscillatoriaceae bacterium | reverse complement strand
TATGGTATGCTACTTCTACTCTTTTTCCATTCCAGACATCTAGCCCCTCAAATGGCCTAGATTGATGCGCTCACCCATTCCTGACCGCGCACCAGAAATTCGCCCCCCTTCAATTTAGGGGATTTGTACAATGGCTAACCCAACTCCAACCCACGGCAACCGGACGATGGGTTTGCAGAGTCCGCTTTCGGACAAGTTACAAGAATTTAGTACCCTAGAACTGGCTCAGGCTCTCGCCGAACGCCTGACTTTAACTGAAAAAGATTGGCATCGCCTGAAGTCTAACCGAGCGGTTCGTGCCCAAGAACAGGCTGCTGCTGCTTTAGTGTTTTTGCTCAAGGAGAACCCCGAAGAAGCGCTGTTAAGACTACACCAAGCTGTGGGGTGGATTGATCGCTCGATTAGCGCTCCCCCCTGTCCAACTCATGGCGATCGGTCTTCTAAATTGTCCGGGCAATAGTCTATCCAGAAGGACCTTACGGGATGATTTTTCCCAAGCTTGGGTCTAGTTTCAAGAATTGAGTGACCCTTGATTCTGGAATTTGATGACCTGGGCGATCGCCTATCGCAGTTTGGGTAATCTTGAGGACTGATTAAATTGTTTACATAATTTGAGTTCTCGGTTATTATCGTCCCAATTGACTTGATCAAAAATTTGGTGTAGAATAAAAAGCCCTCTGCCGCATTCTCCTTCATCATGAGGCAAATGCTCATCGGGATCAACATGACAAGGGCAAGCACAGGCAAAGCCTTTTCCTTGGTCCGCGATCGCCCACCAGTATTCATCTGCCATCCCACTAAATCGTACCACCACGGTTTTTCGGGGATCTAAATTGTTTCCATGCTTGGCAGCGTTAACTAATGCTTCTTGAAGTCCGAGACGGATTTCGGCCTGCCATTGGCGCGGAATATCAACCAACAGCAGATCTAGGATTGGACACAAATAGAGCGTGGAAGCAAAGCTAATAGTGTTCCAGCTACGCTCTATTGGACGAGGTGAAATAGCAATCACAGAAAAAACCCCGCAGCTTTAGAAAAAATACATCAGTTGGTTCAGCAAGACCCTGTAGAATACCTGAACGGTCAGGTTACACCCTTTACCTTGAGTCGGTTGAAATCTTTTTGGGCTCAAAGCGGCCCTAGGGATTGTTGGATGGGCGATTCCCCGATGGATTGCGCCGGTCAGGGGACTGTGAATCTCCATATTGCTAAAACCATGTTTGTGACCTGAATCACGAACTGCTTTTCACTTTTATTGTACCGAATTGCATTGAAAAAGCTACGATTTCACCGCTAGAAACTCTCCAAACCTTTCACCCAAAGGGGTCAAAGGGGAGAGCGATCGCACCCAGTCGCCCTTAAAAATCCCGGGAAATCGGGAAGGGCTAAATAGGTGAGAACCCATTGACAGTAGGCGATCCCCTTTTTGAAACGATCCGGCGAGCCGGAGTTCAGTCTGGGGTAAGAGGGAAGCGCTAATAAAATAATAATATTTTTACATTTCTAAGCAAGGATCGGGGCGATCGGCCCAGAATTCTGAGCTTTCCTCTGTTCTCTGATTGGTTGTACTTATGTGGGGGAGGATGGGAGATAGGGAAGTAGGGGAACTGAAGAACTTGCCTTATCTCCCCCATCCTCCCCATCTCCCCCATCCTAATGTTGTCAAACCCAGACCTTTCAAAGAACCGCATCTTGGTATAATCCCCTCTCAAATAGGCCACTTTTCAAGGAAACAACTATGGCAGACTGGCAAGAAATAACCGGAGGGGTGACGGCTCCAAAAGGATATCGTGCGGCAGGGATTGCCGCTGGGTTAAAACCGTCAGGAGCACCGGATTTGGCATTGATTTGGTCTGATGTAGAGGCGATCGCCGCTGGAGTGTTCACAACCTCCGTTGTTCGTGCCGCTTGTGTAGACTACTGTCGCCAACGCCTTGAGGAAAAAGCCAGTGCCCGCGCTATCCTCTGTAACGCCGGACAAGCCAATGCCGCCACTGGGGAGCAAGGGTTGGCGGATACCCTCGAAAGTGCCGACTTGTTAGCCCGAGAACTCTCAATTTCGCCTAATTCTGTCCTGATCGCCTCCACTGGGGTAATCGGTCAACGGATTAAAATGGATGCCTTGCGCACTGGGATTCCCGCCGTTGTGGCTGCTTCCTCTCCAGAAGGCAATGATGCTGCTGCCAAAGCGATTTGCACTACGGATTTAGTCCCCAAAACGATCGCCTTAGAAACCACCTTTGAAGGACGTCCAGTGCGCATCGGGGGGATTTGCAAGGGTTCAGGCATGATTCATCCGAACATGGCAACTATGCTGGCATTTGTCACCTGCGATGCTACGGTTTCTTCCCATTTGTGGCACGATATGCTCAAACGGGCAGCAGACCGCAGTTTTAATCAGATTACGGTGGATGGAGATACCAGCACCAACGATACCTTGATTGCGTTAGCCAATGGACAATCTCGGACCCCAGCGATTACAGAAATGGGTCCGGAGGCGGAAAAATTAGAAGCGGGATTGACAGCGGTTTGTCAACATCTGGCGAAGGCGATCGCCCGGGATGGAGAAGGCGCCACCTGCCTCATCGAAGTCCAAGTTACAGGTGCAGCGGATGACGCCGCAGCGCGTCGAGTTGCTAAAACCATCGTCGGATCGAGCTTGGTTAAATCTGCTGTCTTTGGACGGGACCCGAATTGGGGACGAATTGCGGCAGCGGCGGGACGTGCTGGGGTATCCTTTGACCAAGACAACCTCCGAATCCAACTCGGGGAGTTTTTGTTGATGGAAAATGGTCAACCCTTACCGTTTGATCGCCCTGCCGCTAGTGCTTATCTCAAACAAGCGGCTGCCGGTGCCTATTTGAAAGAGGATACGGTACTGATGCAGGTTCAAATTGGAAATGGGTCCGGAATGGGGACGGCCTGGGGATGCGACCTCAGTTATGATTATGTGAAGATCAACGCGGAGTACACCACATAAGGGCCTAAATTCACGGATTTTGCACTGAGGGGCAACTGCCCCTCTTGGGGGATAAACTGGATTGAGTTTACGTTAAAATTAAATAGAGGTCATAGCTATTTCCCAAGAACCGGCGAGCAATTTAGACATTCACTGTTCTGGAAAGCCTGATCACTCCACATTCGGGGGAAATTCTCTGCAACTGAATTGCCCCTCTTTTTACTGAACAATAAACCTGACGTTCTGAAAGGAACTTGATGAACAAGAACAAAGGCGGACGCCCCGCTACCGGACAAGGAGAGCGTTTCTACTTCCCTATCCCCAAAGTAAAAGCGGCCCATATCCTCAAGGTGATTCCGGATGAGAAGATGCCCTTGGTAGAGGAACTTTTACAAGCTCTAGCGGACCAAGCAAACCTCAAAAAATCCCAATCTTCTTGACTTTAGGTTTTTTTGCCAATAAAATTAAAGCAGAAGGAAGTCATAAAAAAACGCGATGCCCACGACCAAGTAGTACCGCGCTTTTTAGACCAAATGACCCGAATCACTCTCGATTAGCGACTAACTAATCGAAGGTTAAAAGGGAAAAACAATAATCAGTGAACTGTGCAACCTTCTAAGTCTTTAAGTTTTAAGGTTACTCCCATTAAATGTTCAGAACATTGATTCAGGAGTGATCTGTAAAAACTCAGCACTAGCAACTTAGGCTTAGAAACTTAACACAATAGAACACAGAGCAGGATTATAGCATGAACACGATCTATCTGCAACCCCCCGCCGTCGAAAATTTTAGCCTGCTTGAACTGACACCCAGCAAACCCGCCTCAAAACGCTTACCTCAGCGGGGAAAACAATCGTTAGACAAGGCGATCGTGTCTTGTCCGATTGAGATAGAACGGTTGGGAATTGTCAAGCGGACGAATACGCCCTATATTGTCTATCGGACACCCTACGGGAGGGGCTGCACCTTCATTGCCCGAAAGTATTTAATTCAGTCGCTGTTGAGCTTGCTGGGAATTCGTGATCGCCCGGGGGAATCCATTACCGGGATTAGCATTCGTGACTATCGCCTAAGCGTACAGCAAGGGGAAACGCTTTATACCCTTGGCGATCGCCAAGTATTCGACTATCTGGAACGGCAAAATCAAGCGGCGATCGAAATGTTGCAAGTTAAGTTACTAGGTCAGCAAATCCTCGTTTGGAATCCCCTGAATGGACATATTAACGAGCTCAAACCTGATGGATGCTCTTGTTATAAAAATTCTGACGCTCAGTTCTTTTGCAAACATCAAGTTGCCGCCCATTTGTATCTACGAAATCACAGGTGTGGTTCTTTAGGACTTTATTTTAAGCCTAATGAGCAAGCTGCTACCTCTTCGCCATAGCGATCGCGATTTCCCCCAACTGAGGCCACTGTACATCATCCCCTCTAACTTCCATATCGCCCACCGAAAGGCATGAGTTATCCATTCTTTCACGAAATAGGGCAACTTGTGCATTGTGATAAAACGGTTTGCGATCGCCTGAATTGGGAAAGATCCCCCTAAATTCTCCTTGATAAGGGGGACTTTGAGCCTGTAAATGGACCTCGATCACTTGACAAATGCGACAGAGACGGTTTGCCACCGATTGGGGGGATTATCCTGAGAGTCCTCCGTAAGTTTTTCTGAGGTATTCCTTAAAGAATTGGCCGGGAAACATAATTTTTTCTTATTCAGAGAATAAATTCTTAAATTCTCTCTCTTTTGGATGAGTCAATCCCTGTAATCCTTAGTTTATACCTATAACCAGTTTTGAAAAATCCCCAATTGAAACCCTAAAAATATAACAGAAATTGGGGCAGTATCTCGTTAAAATTTACCGGAAATAGACCGTTATGAATTGGGTAAAATCCTCAACAATAGCTCGGAAATTCAGCTTAATGATAGGCGGAGTCTTGACCAGTTCTCTCCTCTTGGCAATGCCCGTGACGGCCCAAATTACTGATGCCAAAGTTAACTCTCTGGTAGAGGCATTGCGACTAGCTGCACCCGATACAGGGATGGAAGATGACGGACTCTATAGCGAGTGGCAAATTAAGCCAGATAATATTCCCCGCTGGTCCAAACTCTGTATTGATCAGGAACTGAGTCCGACAGAATTTGAAGCCAACGAAGCCCAAGCTAGAGAAGTTTTAGCCTGTGTGATGAGCGATGTCCTCCAAGAGGAGTTTGAAGCGAGTGACAATGATGAATCTTTAGCAGTCCGTCGGGCGGCGGCTTGGTGGATGGCTGGAGACCCTGCGCAATATAACAGTGAGAGCATTTCCGACTATACTCAAAAGGTTTTGGAATACTATCAGCAACAGCAATAAAATCGGCTTGTCATCCCCATGAGTCTATGCACAACCCAAGGGGTAAAGTTTAAAACTGAATAGTTTTAATAAGGGCGGTTATCTCCAGATACTGCCTTTTTTTGCTTTCATACAAGGGGTGAGCAACTACCCATTTTGTCCCTTAATTTTTATTGAATTTACTACACAGGAGAGGATATGATAACGGTCAAAATTTTGGTAAAGAATTAAGATTGTGACCGCTACAGACGACTCAAGGCGATCGCTTCTTGCATTGACAATCCATCGGCAATCCATCGGGGTGGATTCGCCGGTTTGGACAAGGAACGGCCTTCACACCACAGCAAATCACCGCATCCAAAGTCTCAAAATGGGTGTAGGGTTGTCCTGACTGGATCGATTCCGCTTGGGAAATTTAAAGGTGTCTGTGAAGGAGTGACGTGGGATGAGCGATCCATTATTGCTGGCGATCGGGTTATTGACCCAGATGAAGACTTCAATTTCTGAGGCAATGCCGACCCAGCTTAAGCCCCCAGAACAAACCGTACCGAGAATCAACACCCAGGAATGGGAATTAACCGTAAGGGCAGATATACTTCCCTCGGTGGAAATGAGTGCACCAGAATTTAGTTCAAGTGGAAGTTTATCCGCCTTGGAGTTGGGTTATCAACTGTTTGAGAGTTATCCAGCGGAATTTGTGGGACTGTCTCAGGGGGCGATCGCCTCGGACAATGCAGCCCTTCCTAAAGCGGAAACGGCATCGGAACGAGTTGCTTATGCTCACACTCCGTCGTTTCGACCCCAGTCCGGACCACAACTGTATCAACAACGGTTAGCGGCATTGCAGGCGGGACAGACTTATACCCGAATTCCTAGCGATAGTTATGAATCCTTATGGGCAAATGCCTGGGAACAGCCAACTTATGAACAATGGAAAGCCCTGCTAGAACAAGAGGCGCAAGCGGTGGCGAAAGGACAGGGGTCTAATCGATTAGCGGTGTTGTTGGGAGATTCGATTAGTATGTGGTTTCCCCAGGACCGACTTCCGGAGGGGCGGATCTGGCTGAATCAAGGGATTTCTGGGGATACTTCCCGAGGCATCCTCAGTCGATTGTCAGCTTTGCAGGGAACTCGACCGGATACGATTTATATTTTAGCCGGGATTAATGATTTACGCCAAGGGTTGGGGGTGACTGAAATTTTGGAGAATCATCGGCAGATTCTGCGTCGCCTGCGTCAGGACCATCCCGGTGCTCAGGTGGTTTTACAATCGATTTTACCGACGCGGTTACCCCAGATTCCCAATCGGCAAATTGAGTGGATTAATCAACAATTGGCGGCGATCGCCCAGGAAGAAGGGGCGAGTTATCTGGATTTGTATGCTCAGTTTAGCGATCGCGCCGGAAACTTGCAGTTAGAATTAACAACCGATGGATTACATCTGAATGCCCGTGGGTATGAACTCTGGCAAGGGACCCTCACCTATGCAGAATCCTGGCTGGCGGTCCATTCAAGGCGCTAAAAGTATCTATAACAGTTTCTGGGGATAGGTATCAATCACCCTGGGGAAATGTGGGGTCCAGCTTTCCGGTGCGATCGCCCTCTCCAAAAGGGTGTTAACCGG
>CBFGOM010000269.1:0-6937 GCA_965650385.1 uncultured Oscillatoriaceae bacterium | reverse complement strand
CAACACCTTCGAGGCACTCTTTTTCAACCCTGCTACGGAAACAATCTATGGAATTCCTCCCCAAGAGTTCTATGAAAATCCCTTGATTTGGCAAAAGATGATTCATCCAGACGATCGCGATCGGGTTGATCAGTACAGTGTAGAACTCATGACAACCGGCAGCGGTGAAGTGGAATATCGCCTTTTGCGTAGCGATGGCAGCATTCGCACGGTCCAGGCACGGAGTCGGCTGATTTATGACCCCAAAGGTCAAATCCTCCGAATCGATGGCATCGTTACCGACATCACCGATCGCAAAGAAGCCCAAAAAGAGCGGGAACGCCTCACTGCCGTCATTGACGCCACCCCTGATTTTGTCGGGTTCTGCGACATCCACGGGAAAGTGCTCTACATGAACCCCGCTGCCCGCCGCATTGTCGGAATTACTCAAGATGAGAATATCACCGGGCGGCACATTTCCGATTTTCTGCCTGAATCTCAGCAAGAGTTCATCTCCAATCAAGCCTTCCACACCGCAGCTACAACTGGCGTTTGGAGTGGAGAAACCGCATTACTGCACCAAGACGGTTCGGAAATACCCGCCTTACAGGTCCTGATGAGCCATCGATCCGAAAATGGCGCAGTAGAATATTTTTCTACCATCATCCGAGACATCACCGAACGCAAAAATGTCGAAGAAACCCTGCGACGTAACGCCTTGCAACTCGCACAAGCCCAACAAGTCGCTCATATTGGGTCTTGGGAATTCGATTTGAGAACCTACGAGGTGAATTGGTCCGAGGAACTCTTACGCATTTATAAAATGGAGGAAGCAGATTCGGCCCCCAGTTATCAAGGGTTTTTGCAACTGGTACATCCTGAAGATCGGGACTCGATCCAAACCCTAATTGAGGAGGCGATCGCGCAACAGCAACCCTATGAACGGAAACACCGAATGCTGTTTCCTGATGGTTCGATTAAATTTATCTCCTCCAAAGGTCAACCGATTTTCAACGCTGAAGGTGAACTCGTAAAACTCATTGGCACCGCCCATGATATCACCTCAAGTCACAAAGCTGAAGAAGCCTTGCGCCGCAGCGAAGAACTGTATCGGGCGATCGCCCGTAATTTCCCCAATGGAATAATTGTCTTATTTGACCTAGAGTTACGTTATACTTTGGTAGATGGACGAGACCTCGCTGATCTCGGAATTTCTAAAACCGAAATGGAAGGCCAAACCCTCTCGGAATTCTGGCCTCCGGAAATGGTCGAAGTCTTGGAACCGATGTATCGTTCCGCCCTCAAAGGTGAAACCGTGATCTTTGAATTTCCTTATGCAGACAGAATTTATCTGGTCCATGTTATCCCCGTAACTCATACCACTGGAGAAATCTTTGCGGGAATGTTAGTCGCTCAAAATATCAGTGCCATCAAAGAAGCAGAAGCAGCCCTCAAACAGCGAGAAGAATACCTGCGCGGGATTCTCGATAATATGCCCGTGATGATGAATGCCTTCAGTAACGAGGGACTCATTATAGCCTGGAATCGAGAATGTGAACGAGTCACTGGATATACCGCTGCTGAAATCGTGGGCAATTCTCAAGCTATTGAGATGTTTTATCCTGACCCTGCCGAACGGGAAGCCCACCTCACTCAAATGGCAAAACTCGATAATCATTACCGCAACTGGGAACTCGAACTTACAGCTAAAGATGGTACGATTAAGACTATTGCTTGGTCGAATATTTCTAAACAATTCCCGATTCCTGGATGGGCAGGATGGGGAATTGGCGTTGATGTGAGCGATCGCAAACAAGCCGAAAATGCCCTGCGCCAATCCGAAACCGAATCCCGACAACTCGCCAATCGCGAATCCCTGATTAACCGCATCTCTAGTGATATTCGCAACTCCCTAGAGGTGAATACCATCCTGGAAACCGTTGTTGAACAGATCTATCAGTTATTAGAACTGGACCGCTGTAGTTTTATATGGTATCGCTGCTGTAGTACCCCCCCCTTCTGGGAAATCGTCACGGAAGTGAAAAACCCGGAACTCGGCGGTCGCATCGGGCGCTATCCTGTTGATGGGAATCCTATCGAAGCTAAAATTGCTAATGCTGAACTGATTCGGTGCGATGAGTTGAGCGACGACTCCGAGCAAGACATCCAATTACTTTATACAGTGTGGGGGTATCGTGCCGTTGTCATTGTTAGCATTCAAACCGCTTCGGGAGATATCGGTTGCTTGGTTTGCGGAACCCACTATCAACCCCGAAATTGGAACGAGTGGGAAATAGAACTGTTGCAAGCAGTCGCCGAACAGTTGGCGATCGCCCTTTACCAAGCGGACTTATATCGCCAAGCCCAAGATAGCGCCCGGGAAGCTCAAGAACAAGCCGAACAATTACAAACGACCTTACAAGAGTTACAACAAACCCAATCTCAACTGATCCAAACCGAAAAAATGTCTAGTTTAGGGCAATTAGTCGCCGGAGTCGCTCACGAAATCAATAATCCGGTTAACTTCATCCACGGCAACCTCACTCATTTAAATGATTATACAGCAGATTTGCTAACTCTGATCAACCTGTATCAGGAAACTTATCCCAACCCCGAGGCAGAACTAGAAGAGGCGATCGCCGACCTAGAATTGGATTATATTACCGAAGATCTGCCAAAAATTCTGGCCTCCATGAGAATGGGAACCGAACGGATTCGCAAAATTGTCTTAAGCTTACGCAACTTCTCCCGCCTAGACGAAGCGGATATGAAAGAAGTAGACCTCCATGAAGGGATAGAAAATACCCTTTTAATTTTGCAAAATCGGTTTAAATCAAAAGGCGATCGGCAGAGCATAGAACTCATCAAAGACTATGGAGAATTACCCTTAATTGAGTGCTATGCATCCCAGATGAACCAAGTGCTAATGAACATCATTAACAATGCGATCGACGCCTTAGAAAGCAATCCATCAGAAACCTTGCCCACCATTCGGATTCGCACCGAAGTTCGAGGCGATCGGGCCATCATCCACATCGCCGACAATGGACCCGGCATGACCGAACAAACCAAATCTCGCCTCTTCGACCCCTTTTTCACCACCAAACCTGTCGGCAAAGGAACAGGACTCGGATTAGCCATCAGCTATCAAATCGTAGTAGACAAACATAACGGTAGTTTAGACTGCATTACCACCCCCGGTAAAGGGACCGAATTCATCATTCAAATCCCTATTGTTCAAAGAAAAAATTAACTGCATTTCATGAAAACCATAGTAGCCTTACAGCCTAAAGCAACACCCAGCAGGGATTCCCCCTCGCGCCCAACAGATCAAGTTGTA
Organism: uncultured Oscillatoriaceae bacterium; assembly: GCA_965650385.1. Lineage (GTDB taxonomy): Bacteria > Cyanobacteriota > Cyanobacteriia > Cyanobacteriales > Laspinemataceae > Laspinema. Next base: position 3,618 of record CBFGOM010000269.1, on the reverse strand, counting down.
TAAATCCAACTGAACGTCTTATTCCGGGGTATTTTTAGCCTGATAAATCTGACTGTTGATATCCCTCGCAATTATTCACCCACTCAAGTTGGTGCACCCTGTATTAGAATAATTAAAACAATCAACAATCAGCAAAAGTTTGAATTGTGTTCAAAATATTAACCGACTATCAGGGGCGTGAGGTACGACTAACCGATGAACGATTGGCCCACATTTTACTCCATCCGGAAATGGCTAACATGGAAAGAGAGCTTGCCATAACCTTGCGAAACCCCGAAGCCATTCGGAAATCACGGACCGATGAAAATGCTTGTTTAAACTACCGCTACTATGTAGGAACCCAAGTGGGGGACAAGTGGCTGTGTGTACTGGTAAAATATATAGAAGCAGATGCTTTTGTTGTTACTGCCTATTGAACTGATAAACAGAAGAAAGGAGAACAAATATGGCCCTAAACTTAAAGATTTGGTATGATAAAGAAGCTGATTTTTTAGAGGTAAATTTTTCTGATAAAGCCGGTTATATGCGAGAAACCGACAACGATTACATTATGGAACGGATAGACGAACAGGGGAATATTCTAGGATTTTTTGTAATGGAAGTGAGTCATCTCTCCACCGAAAAACCTCTGATTGCTGAGTTGGTGGGAAAAATCGAGGACTCAGGGACCGGGTTTCTGCAATAATTGTCGTTTCATCGCCTATTTTTACAATAGAAATTGGGTTTCTCAAATATCAGATTGCTATGTGGGGAGAGGGCGACTGTCTCGCTGAAATTGGCTGAGAACAAAACCTCACAAATTATATTCAAAACCGGGTCACTTGCTTTGACCAATTAAAGACAAAACTGAAAAACGATGGATTACTATGGATCAACTTAGGCGACACCTATAGAAACAAACAGCGGTTAAAAATCGGCCTACCACGGAACATGAATACATCTTTCTGTTTTCTAAAACCAGTGACTACTATTACGACGCCGATGCCATTCGGGAACCTCATGTCACCTTTTCCGAAAAGTCCAAAATGAAAGGCGGCAGGAATCACTTTGGTAAACGAAATAGCACCCCAGAAAATGGCAAAAACTCCGGAAATCAGAACCTCCATGATAGCCGATGGGATCAAGCATTTCACCCGAAAGGCAGAAACAAGAGAACGGTTTGGGAAATTCCCCTGGGGAAATTTAGGGATACCCATTTTGCCGTATATCCAGAACCCTTAGTAGAAATCTGCCTATTCGCCTCCACTCAAAAAGCCGATATTGTCCTCGATCCATTTACCGGATCCGGGACAACCGGGGTGGTAGCACTCAAGCATGAGAAAAATTTTATCGGCTGCGAATTGGTGAAAAAATATCAGGAAATGGCGCAAAAAAGACTCGATGAAACAATTATTCAACCGAGTTTATTTTAAGTTAGGGCAGCAGAATTCATTCCACCCCCATTCAGCAACCAGAAACCGGGTTTCTGCCCTAACTTTTGCCACCTCACCCAGATGGGGAAGAGAAACCGGGTTTCTCAAGCTACTGCAAGGGAACCAAGATATTGGCTGTTCCAGGCATTATTTTACTTTTGACTGTGTTCTACTAAAGGGAGAATGAATAATTAAAATCGAACACTTATCTAAATTTAATCCATAGCTTTTAAGGTCGGTTATAGAATCAAGTTTTTGAGATATTTCTTGAAAGCTACATGGAGCCTCTTGAGGTTGATTCACAGTTAAAAAACGAGCTATTTTTTCTACTGGCTCGAAAGTCAGAGTATCTGGAGCTTGCGGGAGTATAAATTCGTTATCTTGTGAACGATCTGGAATCTTATCCATAGGAATAACTTCCTCAATCAAGCTAACTACAGATTTTTTATTGATTTTAATCACGTCAAGTTTTATTTTATCTAACCAGGCGTCTACCGAATCAGAAGAAAACTTCTCAGATTGGTCGGTCTCTTCAGATTTTTGGCTGGTTTTAATAATTTCCGATAGTAATTGTTTAAGCTTTGTAAAAAGGTTGGATGCTTCTCCAATAGAAAGAACTTTTGAACAGTCCAGTTTTATTTCTATAATGTTGGCATTAATATACATGATATCTCTTAGTATATCGAGCTGTGACCGCTTTTCGATCTCTTCTAACTTTTCCAGTGCTTTTAAAATCTCGCTATAATAGTCATCTGCCTCTCTAGATAAAGGTAGGCGTAATACAGGGAATGTACTTGAAGATACTGTCTCTGGTTCTAGATTTTCTTTTTTCCAAATCGAGATAGTGTTTTGCTCTGTGTTTTTAGTGTTCTGCCATTTTTTAAACAATACATACCATTGCAATTGTTTAGGTTCAATTACGTTTAAGATCTCTTCATCTAAAACTTGAATGTTCATAATGATTCTCCTTTGTCAATTTTATCCATGATTTCTTTCAAAGTATTCGGATCGAAGATTTGCGAGCGAGGGATATAAATTGTTTTCCTCGTTTCATTTTCTACTGCTTCCCAATTATTAGTTGCTATCCAATAAGGCTTATAGTTTTCGATAACTCCTGCATAATTAGTCCCATCATTTTGAGATTTACGGATCACTTTCGGAACCTCCACAACGACTAAAACCGTTGGTTTTTTTCGTTTGCGAAGATCGTTATAATTTTTTATTTTTAGAGGATATTTTAAAAAATCTCCATTATATACAGGGGATTTTATGGTTTTAATTTGAACGGAAAGCACATCTCCAGTTGATGCATTGTGTATCTCAGCATCTATGCTCGCGTGGTCTTGTCTTTTGGTACTTTGTTGATAAGCAAAATTTGCCAGCGCTGCTACTAACCGGACTCTTATGTATCCTAGTTCTTCTTGGGTCTCTAGTGTAACTTCTTCGGTTTCTTCTTCGAGAAGATTCCCGACAGAAACTTCTTCGGTTTCTTCTTTGAGAAGATTACCAACAGAGGAATTACTGTAATACTGATTCCATGAAGTTTTTAGCTGATCTAAGATGCTATAGACAGTTGTTTTAAGAAAACTAATTGGTTCCTGTAGTTGTGGATCCAAAATAAACTTATTGATTTGGCCGTTTGTTCCAAAAGAAACTTCAAACAAACTATTAGGATTGGATGTTTCTTTGTATTCTATCAAATTTTGGATTTCATTCTCTTGCTTTTGAATCATCATTTTACTCCTTATCTTTTTGGAAAAAGCATTATCCCCAAGAAAGGGCAATTCGATGGTATCGATACTCACCCTAACTGGCGGGTCGAGCAGTGGGCATTCAGAACGACTACAGCAGATGGTTGAGAATTGTCAGGGCAGGTTTCGGGCAAACTATGCGCAGTTAAGCGAATGGGCGCACGGTATTCCTACCGTACCATACGTCTCCGTGGAGTTCGGGGCACCTCATTGTCTGATCGTTCGGACAACAGGCACAGATTTTTGGTTTTGTGGGTGACAAATTCTGATATGATATGAGTTATATTACAAAATCCCAAGTTTTGTCAAGCAAATTCTCAGGTTAAGTGGATATTCAGTTGCACATGGTTGGGAGGGCATCCCGAGTGGTGAGCAAAAGCTAACAATGAGACCCTAAAACGTCGTCTCTGTATAGCATAAACTGACCGAGATGGGTAGAAATTAGCGATTGCTGT
>CBFGOM010000268.1:0-7046 GCA_965650385.1 uncultured Oscillatoriaceae bacterium | reverse complement strand
AAAGGCTAAAACTCTCTTCCCATAAGGATTTCTAATTTTCGGACGAGCCTATTAAATTTCTCTACCAAATTTCCCTTGTTAATCCAGAAAGCAATTGACTGATCCTTTAAAGAGTCAATCATATATTTACTATGAGTTGAAATTAAAACTTGAATATCCAGATTGTCAATTATATTTTTGAGTGTTTCAACCAATAATCGCTGATTATTAGGATGAAGATGTGCATCCGGCTCATCTAAAATTAATAATCTAGGATGGAATAGGTAAATATAGGAGAGGATTTGAATGATTTGCTGCATACCTGTTCCGCACGCATCAATTGGCAATTCTTGTCCATTTGCCTCTATCAAGCAGGTAATATGCTCGTCTACTTTTGGATCAAACTTCAGTTTTATCTGATGATCAGGATAAATAGATCTAAACCTTGATGAGAATTTATCCCATCCATCTTCTACATTATTTTTGAGTTCTAATAGAATATTCCGAAAGACAGAGTTAGAATCCCCCCTGGCTGCACAGCGATATATTATTGAGGGTGTCACATATGACTCCGTAGCCCCAACGCCTGCTAAACCTGGCACAATAATTGAATACGGTTTCTTAAAATCTTGAACTTTTTTACCTAATGATTCACCGTTTAACGTGACAGCAATGTTTTTATTTCGACCTTTCCTAACTTGAACTTGAAGCTGCTCCTCTGAATCAATAAACCTAATAACAATTGCGTCTTCTGCTCTTTCTTTTAAGGGGGCTTTATATCCTAATGCATATACATCTGCTACTGGTGAATAAACTAACTGCTGAGGAGATATAGTTGTTGCAAGTTGGTTATTTCTCTTCCAGTTTGCAGTTGCCGAGTTACCTGTTGTCTGGCAAATACTAACAGCAAACTGTATAGCTTGGAGTATAGAGCTTTTCCCAGAATTATTGGGTCCCACAAGAACATTTATCTTGTCAAGACTAAGAACAATATTTTTAATTGACTTGAAGCGTTCAATTTGTATTTCACTAATCACTTTAAAATTTCCTTTTTATAGCCAGGGTGTAATCAAAATAAAAATTTAGGTTTCCCACTTCTAATAAAGCTAAAATTGGCTAGATACTTAACTCTATGACTTCTATAAAAGAAAAACAATTTTTAACTATGATAAAACTGTTATTTATCTATTTTAACACTATAACTGTCAAGGTGTCAAGAACGGCTTCATGTTTAATCTAAAAAGGTTTATAGTAGGGTTGTAAGCTTTTCTAAATGAGGCTTTTTCCTTTTAGTAAGTAGGAGTAAGGTGGGCACTGCCCACCCTACAATTGATCGGTGGATGATACCTTGAAAGGGCTAGGAGTCTGGGGTTGCCCCTAGTGAGAATCAGCATTGTCGCGCAGGTTGACACGGCAAACCATGGGAATCATTTTAGCGGTGTTCATTATGATTCAACGTTAATGGGTTGAGATAGAGAAACCGGGGGCGAGGCTAAAAACGGGAAAGCAGGGTGGGGCCGAGGGTGTGTTGGCGGCGATCGCAGTTGAAAAACAAAACCATCGGGCACGGGAGTCTTTTTTCCCCTAATCGACGGATATAATCTCAAAACTATCGCGATTATGAATCCGGTAAAACAAAAAATCAGAGTCCAGGGTTAAAATTTGGCGCTGTCCGGTCTCTTCTGCTACCAATACAAGAGTTGCATCGGCCAAGTCCATTGGGCGATCGCGATATTGTTCCATCAATGTTAATAAACGAGTCATCTGTTGCTTTGTATCAATAGTATAGGTGATGATGCCGCCATTGATAATTAGCTTTCCCAGTTGATATTGCATTGTCCAACCGCCTAGCCGATGAGTCAGATACATCGCTTCTGTGACACAAGCCCAAGTGGTCAGCAAGGGACAGGCGTAACGGCTAATGGCTTGGCGGTAAGCATGGTGTTTGGGCTGTCGGCGATCGACAAGGGTAATCAAAATGCCGGTATCACAGATAATCACAGATTCAGTCCTTGATCACGGTATTTTTCAACGAGGTAATCGGTGTAGTTTGGCGGTTCGGTTTCTACGTTAGGGGTTTGGGAATCGAGGGGGAGTGTATCCACTTCAGCAAACCAGTTTGCCCAAAGGGTGTCGTAGTCTGTTTGGGGTTGAAGAGAGCGGGCAAAAGCGAGAATTTGGGTTAAGGATTCGGGGGGAAGGCGATCGAGTTCCTGTTCAATTTGTTGTCGTATTAGGGGAGGGTTTTGCATGGGTGAGGTTGATGGGGTAGTAGGTTTCTTGTGCGCTTGAGAAAGCGGGCTAGGAGGGTATTCTAACAAATAAATCATCCAAATTCGATACTTAAGCACATAACAAAACTCTTTTAGTCCGTGTTTTGCCCAATCTGTGGAACCCCACTATTGAGGAGGCGGGTTTTTGGATATTTTATTTTTTGAAGTTCGTTAATCATAATACTTCTAAACTCCATAGAATCCTTCAGGATGGAGGCTCACAGGGACAGCGCTTTGCTGGGGTGGGCTAAGAGCAAAAACTGACTTTCGACAACCGAATTGGGGATTAGACTTCTTGCAAAATATCGGATAGATTTCCCGAAGCTTCTATAATACCAGATCTGGTTGTTAAAAGTCGATTTTCTGTATCAGCTTGAGAGAATTTTGCAAGAAGTCTATGATAAAACCCTTGGAGTGTGAGCATCGTGCTGGCTGTCGCTCACCCCAGTGATAGGGCAAACCGCTTATTATTCTGGCATTTTTTCCGTGACGGTTTCTGTCACTTGTTCAGTCTTAAAATACAGGGCGTTTAAATCATCTACATTCAAATCAAAAGCGGGTTTAGGATTGCGGAAATAGGGGTGAATTAGCAGGACTTTGGGGGGTCGTCGGTCATTGGGTGCGGCAACAATTTCTTTAATGACCTTCAGATACTCTTTGCCGGTACTTTCCCAGGTGTAGTGTTCCAATACTAATTTTTGACAGCGCGATCGCATCTGTTCCCACAACTCGGGATCCCCTAACAACCGTTCTAATCCTTGGGCAATATCTGCGCGATCGCTCGGATCAACAAGGACCGCACATTCTTCCGGAGTCTGTTTGAGCACTTCACTTAACCCGCTATTTTCAGTCACGACCAAAGGTAAACCCGCTGCTGCTGCTTCCAACGGGGCCAATCCAAAGGGTTCAAACAACGAGGTTAAGGTAAACACTGAACCCCGTTTTGCTAAATATCGATAACAAGCCGCGAGGGCCGGTTGATCCGGTAAGCAAAATGCGCTGATTTTCCCCCATAACTTATTCTTTTTAACCACCTTACGAATCGGCGCTAATACTCGTTCTGTTTCATCATCGCCGCATTCTTCCTGGAGGGGGTTCTCCAATCCGCCGGTAATCATCAACAGATTGGCTTTGTTTTGCAGCGTCTCACTCTGTGCAAAGGCTTCCACGAGACCTTGTAGGTTTTTCTTTTGGGCGAGGCGGCTAGAGGCCAAAATAATCGGATATCCCAGACGGTCCTCATCAATATCCCGGGCTAATCGTTCATCAATCAGGTCCTGGATCTCTTTTTCATTCTCGCAGGACACATTTGGACTAAACATACTGGAATCAACCCCGGGTGCAATGACTACAAACCGGGTCTCTTCGTTCACATCCACTGCATCGTGATAAACCCGATGACCATATTGCTTAAAGCGTTCGCTTTTTGTGCTGGTAATATTAACCGCTGACCGATTCATACTCAACCGTTCCGCCATCAAACGCCGAGCAAAATGAAAATGCCTGTCCATGCTTTCCATGTTTTGCGGGGTCATTTCCAGCTTATCTATTTTTTGAGCGCCGAGGGAATGACTGGTAAAGGTGAAGGGGATACCAGTGGCAGCTTCAATCAAGACCCCGGCGAGACCTCCATCCCCGTAGTGAGTGGTACAGATATCGGGGAATGCGCCTTCTTGTCGATAGAATTCGAGAATGTTGGGAACCCATTCTTTAACGAGATGAGGCCACAGGAGTTCTTTGCGGATAAATCTTTTTGGGCCCGCACGAAAGCGGATAATTCGGACATTTTCCACTCCCGGATAGGAATCAAACGGCTCGGCAAACTCAGGCCAGTCGGCATCAATAATCTGGCGAGTGATAATATCCACTTTGTGACCTTGATTGGCGATCGCGATCGCGACCTGTTTCACATAAACTAACTGGCCCCCGAAATCCGGATGGTCGGTCAGATGACTATCTTTTGGATCGAAGTTACCCTGGGGATTGAGAAATGCAATACGCATAAGCAGATTTTTCACCAAACGACTGCCTCAAGTTTATAGGGTTGAGGGAGATTCGCCACATTCTCAATAATAGCGGGTATCCTGAAGCATTAATGGGTCAGTCTTTGACGGAAAATTCAAGAGAATTTGGATCATGGCGATCGCACTATTTTCGATAACCTAGAATATAAAAGTCGCTCTTATGAATTATGAATTCACTTTCATCCAAGATCTGTACCATTGATGACGAACTTTCTAAACGCGATCTCGCTCTCGACCCTGGAGGTTATTTCATCATTTACCTGGATCGCGAGGCCGAATTAATTTGTGCCAAGCATTATACCAATGTGATTGATGAGCGCGGGTTAGCTCTTGACCCCGAAACGGGAAAACCCATACCGGCCAGAGGAAAGGTCCAACGCACCCACGAAACGTTATTCTCTGGGAGCACGGCAAAAGAACTCTGCGTAAAAATTTTTGAGGAGACGGACCCTTGTGCGGTAACGATGTTGGATCATGCCGCCTATCTCGGGCGAGAATTGATGCGGGCTCAGATGGCCCTAGTGAGTGGGGAGGAGTATGTTCAGGACTAGGGGAGGGGGACAGTGTTTTTGGGGACAAGGAACCGGGTTTTTGTCCCCGAGTTGTCCCAACCCCAGTGGCGACTTGGAAACAAAATTCGGGTTTTAACTGCTGAGGTTGGGGATGAGTGCATTTTGGGTTAATGTACTCATCCCCAAGGCAAATCCTGAGTAAAAATTGGTGCAGTCAGTTACTGTAAAAAGCCTCCTTGATAGAAATAATAGGTTGCCATTGGGATAACCGTCGCGAGGACTAACAGGACGATCACCACCATTGTGGCATTGCCGCTATCGGTTTCTTCTGCGGTCGCAAAGGTGCGTTCAATATTCAAGCTGGTATCGATAATCGGGGGACCGGGGTCCGGTTGACCGGAAAGGACGGCAATCATGCGATCGCTGACATCGGTTAATGCTTGATTGTATTTATCACCTTCTCGTAAGGGGACTTGCAGGGTTTCTTGGGCGACACTTTCGGCAATTTCAGGGGTTAAGAGGGATTTGATGTCCTCTCCCGTCTCGATGGCGGAATTATTCGTAAGGGTATCGACCACTAATAAGGTTTGATGAGCCTGTTCCTCCGGGGTGGGAAACCATGTTTCAAAGAGTTTTTCGGTAAAACTGTCGATGGTTTCGCCGTAGTCTAGGCGGCGAATCGTAACGAGACGAACTTCGTTGCCGGTGTCTTTTTGGAGGGCGCTAAGGGCCTTGCTGAGATTGCCTTCGGTGAGGCGACTCAGGACCTCGGCATCATCAATGGTCCAGGTGCGATCGCCTGCATGGAGAATTGGCATTTGATAGACCCCAGTTGCCGCAGCGGGTGCTACTGCGACTAGGGTTGCTAAAGCGATCGCCGCGATGGATAACAGCAGTCCGGTGAATCCGGCTTTCCAGGGGGTGATTCGTTGAAGGATCTGTTTCATAAAATGGGTCTTACAAACTTATTGTTTAACTTTACCCCATTGACCCGGACCGATTAAAGCAGATCTCTACTGAACGAGTTCCTCAAAAAGCTAAACTCTTCGACTTGTTGCCCCCTCTAACCCGGTAAGATGGTTGAGTTCAAAATGCAGTGATAAAGAAGGATACTCTCTATGGAAGCATTACCAGAACAGGTGCAACGATTGCGCGATCGCGTAGCGGTGGTGACGGGTGCTTCGAGGGGCATTGGTCGAGCGATCGCCGTCGCCCTCGCCGCCGAAGGCGCTAAAATTGCCGTTAACTATGCCAGTAATAGTAGTGCCGCTGATCAACTGGTAGAGGAAATTACCGCTGCTGGTGGAGAGGCACTTGCCATCCCTGCCGATATTAGCAACGTTGATTCCGTCGATACCCTCATCAAAACCGTAACTGACCAATGGGGACGCATCGATATTTTAGTCAATAATGCCGGGATTACTCGCGACACTCTCCTGTTAAGAATGAAGCCGGAAGATTGGCAAGCCGTCATTGATACCAATCTCACTGGGGTGTTTCTTTGTACTCGGGCAGTCAGCAAACTCATGCTGAAACAAAAATCCGGTCGGATTATTAATATTGCTTCCGTTGCCGGTCAAATGGGCAACCCCGGTCAAGCTAACTATAGTGCAGCTAAAGCCGGAGTGATTGGCTTTACTAAAACGGTTGCTAAAGAACTGGCCTCTCGGGGAATTACAGTCAATGCAGTTGCTCCCGGATTCATTGCCACAGATATGACCAAAGACCTCAAAGGTGGGGAAGAAATCCTCAAATTTATTCCCCTCGGTCGTTATGGAGAACCTGAAGAAGTGGCGGGTTTAGTTCGCTTCCTGGCTGCGGACCCGGCTGCGGCTTATATCACGGGGCAAACGATTAATGTGGATGGGGGAATGGTGATGGCTTAAGCCGTTATCTCCCCGGAAAACTAGGCTTGCCAAAATGTCTGCATTCTTCAAGCTTCAGAGGGGTTAAAAGACCTTTCCTTTTGTCAAAAAATTAGCCTTTGCCAACTGTTTCGGCAAAGGCTCAGGCATAGGCAGAACTGGAAAAGTTCTCTTTTTATACTGGGTTTACTTCAAGTTTTCAAGAGGCGATAGAGTGGTTATAAGAATGAGATTCACATACCTCAACCTGCAAGCGATCACAAGAAATCCGTTCCGGCTTGCCGGGGGAACCCTGTTTACAAGTGGTAATTTCTAATTGAGCCTCGGGAACAGCGGTAAACATCAACCTTTCTTGAGGAAAAAGAACCCTTTCTAGTTCAAAGTCTTTTGAAT
>CBFGOM010000267.1:0-7053 GCA_965650385.1 uncultured Oscillatoriaceae bacterium | reverse complement strand
GCCGGTAATGCAGAAAAATCAAAGGTATCGATTCCTCCAGCATCCCAAATCGTTTGCTTGACGCCAATAAAATTATTGCCATCAAACTGATATAAATCATTCCCGCTATTCCCTTCACTAAATCCATACAGGAACTGGAGCGCCCGCATATCATAAGGCATGGGGGTACTGACTCCCACCCCCGCCGTATTGAAACTCATCGCTGTGTTGCTATTGTTATCCTGGACAAAGGATAAGCTTGGGCCCTGGGCGGGGAATGTGGGCCGTTCTGCAAAAGCAAACCCCGTATAATTATTAGGCTGCCTCAATCCTAGGGCATGACCAATTTCATGAACCAATCGTTGATAGCCAAAATTACCGGGGCTCTGAGAAAACGAGAACTGCGGATCGATTTCATAATTCCGACTTAAGACGATATCTCCCCCAGTTTCCAATCCAGGTGCATAGCTATAGGCATAAGCAGGATCGTTGGCAAATAAGATCCGGATCTGGCCGTTATTCGAGGGGCGATCAGGAACTTCTACCAAGCTAAAAGGCAAGACTTGATCATATTCCTGCATAATTTGGCGAACATTATTTTTAATCGCTTCGTTGACTTCTCCCACCCCGCTTTCAGGACCAGAATAACTCAATGCGCTCGCAGTTTCTACGAAACTGTAACTGAGGACGCCACCCACTGGAACGTTCCACTTGACAAAATTCTCCTCCAGTAAGGTCACGGAGGAAACCGGCGGGGGAGCATCATCAGTAGCGGGCTGATCGGTGGAAGGGGGGGCTTGCGGAATCAGCAAAGAATTAATGGCGATGGGATCAAAATACTCAGACGATCGCCGTCCTTCTTCGAGTCCTTCCAGGAGATATTGCTCCACCAGTTGAGGTAAGCTCAATCCTCTCGCTTGTAGATCCAGGTTATTGGCTAAATAGAAGGAAGGATTGAAGTTCAAAGAAGGGCGGCGTCCTTCTTGAATCCCATTGAGTTGATAGTGGATGAGTAATTGTTCGCTCGTTGTTAATCCGGCTGCTTGGAGACCGGGATTGTTTTCTCGGTAAAAAATGGGGTCAAAAATCAAGGAAGACCGGCGATCTTCTCTAATACCGTACAGAGCAAAATGAGCGATCGCCTTTTGGCGATTAGTGGGACCAAATGCTTCGGCTAAGGCGGGATTTTGATTTAGATATAAAATCGGGTCAAAAAATGGAGAAAAGCTGACATTCCTGAGTTCTTCTACAGGAACCGCAAGACCTTCGACATCTAAATCGGTCTCTACTTCTAGTTGAGTCTCCAGAAATAGATTGAACAGGTTTTCATTCAGGGATGGGGGTTGAGGACGATTTGGGTCCAGAAGAATAAACGGAGAAACCGGTTGTTGAGCAACGGGAGTAAGCTGAGTAATAATTTCTGGATTGAGCTGTTCGAGATTTTTGCGATAAAAATCTAAGTCGAAAATCGGAGAAAATTTCCGCCCCTGGTCGAGACCTACATTAATAAAGTGATCGAACAGTTCGCGATTATTTAAACCGGCTAGATCGGGGTTGGCAATTCGATAAAAGTTTTGATCATAGGGGACGAGAATACGACGTCCCTCTGCCACCCCGCGTTCAGTAAAGTGAGTCCGCAATTGTTCGGGATTGAGTCCGATCAAGTCGGGATTGGCAAGTAAATAGAGTTCCGCATTAAAATACTCGGTTTCAGGGGGTGCAAGCGCCAGACCTGGTAAAACGCCATCAACCATGATTTTTTCCTCTTAATTACAGTTTCATTAAAGTTGGCGGATGTACGACCTGCCCCATTGGATACTGATCATGCCAATCGTGCCAAAATTTTCACGCGTTGCGATCGCGGAGGGTGAACCCAGCCGATCGCCCAGTCGGCCCCTCCCTGGTTTCATAGGCCAGCTTATGATAACCCGGGATAATTTCCCAGCCCTTCACAGGGATTGGAGGGTTTCCTTGAACAGTTGCTGGATCTGAGTCCAAGCATCAACGGCAGCTTTGGGATTGTAGCTGGATCGGTGATCGCATAAAAACCCGTGGGTTGCCCCTGGGTATCGAATCACCCGGTGACGAATGCCGCGTTTTTGGAGTTCCGCTTCGATTTCGCTAACCTGTTCGTTGGGGATTAAGGGGTCTTCTGTGCCGAACAACAGGGCGATCATCCCGGTAATTTCTGGGGTAACTCTTAAGCTGGGTTCCCCACCACCAGGGGTCCAGTTGACAATTCCCGCCCCATAACAGGAGGCAGTCGCCTTAATGTCTGGAAGGGTCGCGGCTAGATAGGCCACATGGCCCCCAAAACAAAACCCAATACAACCCATTGCCGTTGTTTTAACTGAAGGGAGGGTTTTGAGGTAATCCAAAGTCGCTTGAGTATCGCTGAGGAGTTCTGAAACCTGGGTTTGCTCTTTATAGTGTCGTCCTAGGGTTAGTTCTTCTTCGGAGTACCCCAACTCCAACTCGGGTGCGGTGCGTTGGTATAATGCCGGGGCGATCGCCACATATCCCATTTTGGCAATTTTCTCGGTCACGGATCGGATATGTTCATTCACCCCAAAAATTTCCTGAAACACGATAATTCCCGGAAATGGACCACCTCCCACGGGTTGTGCCAGATACGCAGAAATCAGTAAATCTGCATTCGGCACTTTGACCTGAGCGCTTTTTATCTCTAAATCTGTCATATTCTTTCTGACTGGTTTACCTTACAACCTGCTTTTTCCATTAACTCCTATCTGGTACTTAAACGAGTTGACTTCTATGGCCGAGTCCCCCTTTTATTCTGCACTACTTTCTCGATTAGCTAGGGTACCTCCTTTGAGCCTCCGCGTCAGGGAACTGATTGCACTGCACGTCCTGAACCGTTGTCACAACTCATAATTTTATCGCTGTTTTTTCCTCGATGGGTCAAGCATAGCAGCTACTTCCCTTTAAAAAACCCTCAATGAGATGTACCCCTTAAAATGCTAGACTTAAATAGAACTCAGCAACTGACAACACCGATTTAGGTTTCCCATTTCAACCCCAAAATTTCACCGTACTGTCTGGTTAATCCACTTAACCAAGTGGCAACTTAAGCAGGACACAACTGACCCAAGGCTTAAGTCCAATCCTCTTTCACAAGCGGGATGTTAGTCACCGCATCATCATAAGTATCCCCTTAAGGGGTGACTGGTATGGTTGGCGATCCCCCACTCGACAAACAGGCTTCTTCCTAGATACAAAAGAAGAGAGAGCACGCTGGCCGTCGTTGAAACGGTGCGACGTCTCCCAAATCCCCGTCAGCAGCAGAATATCTCGAACCGTTTAATCCGAGTGCATTGGAGTCCCTAGAATGCTTCAGTTTCATATCAAGACCGAAAGCGAAATCCCTGCATCCACGCAATTGTTTAATCAAATCCGCTTTGCGATCGCCTCTCGACAAATTCCCCCCGGGGAAAAACTGCCGAGTACCCGCGCTTTAGCGATTCAAACGGGTCTGCACCGCAACACTATCTCTAAAGTTTACCGTCAACTCGAAGAACTCGGACTCGTAGACTCCCAGGCGGGTTCAGGCATTTACGTTCGTGATGAAAATCAAGAACGAGTGGTCCGCATGACGTCTCCCCTGTTTCAAAAATATCCTGATGCCTATAAAACGGTAAAACGGAGTTTAGATGAATTGCTGCAACAGGGATGTTCTCTCAATCAGGCGCGGGAGCTATTTTTAACAGAAATTGATTGGCGCTTGCGATGCAGTGCTCGCGTGTTAGTCACCGCACCCACTCATGATATCGGTGCAGGGCAATTAATGGCCTTTGAAATTGAACAAGAACTCAAAATTCCGGTGCAGTTGGTTCCCTTAGAAGACCTTTCCAAGGCACTAGAACAGACTCCAACAGGAACTGTAGTCACGAGTCGCTATTTTTTCAATAAAGCAGAAGAAGTCGCGGGTCCGAAAGCAGTTCGGGTGATTCCCATCGATACTTATGACTATATGGAAGAGATGGAATTAGTCAAAACTCTACCTAAAAATAGTTATTTTGGGATTGTTTGTTTGAGTTTAGGAATTATGCGGGTTGCAGAAGTGATTATTCACAGTTTACGTGGGGAAGATGTCCTGGTAATGACCAGCCAACCCGATGACGCCTACAAGGTGAATGCCGTGGTCCGGACTGCTCATACCATTATCTGTGATCAACCCAGTTATAATAAGGTCCGAGGGGCCATCCATGCGGCGCGAGAGGAAATGATTCGTGCCCCTCGGGTGTTTAAGACGGAGAATTATATTGGCGTTGAGTCCCTGAATATGCTCAAACGGGAATTGGGGTTTGAGTAAGGGTAGATTTAGCGATCGCCCTCTTCGGATATCGGCGGCGATCGCATCGCTTCCCGTCCCAACATCATCAATCCCGCCACCCCCAATCCTACAAACCCCACATATTCAGACCAATATCTGAGCATCTGCTGCTTCACCGTCAGTCCCGGATGCATTGCCGTGATATAAAGCAACAGGGACATTAGTAACAACGCCGAAACTCCCACAAACATTAACCCAATTTGAATCCGCGCCGGTTTCAGGTCCTCATCTCCCACATCCTCCAGTTCCCGCTTAATTTGCTCGATTAGCGGGATTTGGACTTCGGCAGCATCCGAACTGGGTGCAGAGAGATCCGCAAGAGCGATCGGCAAATTCGCATCCTGGGGAACTTCTAAATCTAGGGATCTCTCCGTTACCGGCACTAATTCTAAAGGCGGTAACACTTCAGGGTCTGCAAACTCCAAAGTTTCAGGAGTCAGTTCAGGAATCCGTTCCGGTTGCCAATCCATATCATCTTTATCGATAAACCTATCCCTAGACTAACGCACCATCAGAAAACTCGGACAAAACTTAGTCTAAGGCTTGACAAATTATCTAATTTATGTTGTGAACCAACCTGATCAAGCCCGCTTCTTTAACTCATCTAAGCGCGTTAACACCTCCACGCTGTGAGTGGCGGGACGCACCCCGAGAAAGGTTTCGCGCAAAATGCCTTCTGGGTCAATCATAAAACTATGACGCATGGACATGGGAGGCATCCAGGACCCGTAAGCTTTGCTTACAGCACCATCAGTATCGGCTAACAGAGGAAATCGCAACCCTTCCGAATCGCAGAATTCCGCATGAGAGTCCACCGAATCTGCACTCACCCCAAGGATTTGAGCATTTCTGTCTTGATATTTAGGCAAATCCTGCTGAAAGCGCCGCGCTTCTAAGGTGCAACCAGAGGTAAAGTCTTTCGGATAGAAATACAAAACAACCCACTGTCCCCGATAGTCAGATAGGGAAATAGTTCCATCCCCAGTATTCGTAGGCAAGGTAAATTCAGGGGCCGGTTCGCCGATCGCAGGTAGTTTACCCCCCATAGCATAAGCGGCAGGGACCCAGTTGAACCAGGCGAGGAAGGCGAGAGTAACAGCGAGAAAGAGTCGGAAAAAATGGCGACGGGACATAATGATGAATGGAGAGAGAGGATTATTTTAGGTTAGTTTAGCTTGCGATCGGGCAGCGCCTCTTACCAAAGCTGGTATTCGTAGGTTTGAGGTCTCAACAACTTAGAATGCAAAAAAAAGGGACAGTGCATTGCACTACCCTTTTTTTATTGATGAAAATGGCCGATAAGAGTTACAGTGACTTAGCTCCTACCTATGCCAATTTTTACAATTTAGGCGGTGACGGCCTTTTTGATGGTGGCGCTGAGTTCGCCTTTGGCGTACTTGGCGGCGAAGTCATCGAGGTTGACTTGCTTGATCTTAGAGGCGTTACCGGCGGTACCAAAGGCTTGATAGCGTTCGGCACAGACTTTTTGCATATATTGGATGGAGGGTTTCAGGAAGTGACGGGGGTCAAATTCCTTGGTATTTTGAGCTAGGGCCTCACGGACGGCGGCGGTGATTGCCAAGCGGTTATCGGTGTCGATGTTCACTTTACGAACACCGCACTTGATGCCTTTTTGGATTTCTTCGATGGGTACGCCGTAGGTTTCGGGGATGGTTCCGCCGTATTTATTGATCAGTTCGATCAAGTCTTGGGGTACGGAGGAAGAACCATGCATGACCAAGTGGGTGTTTGGCAAGCGGCGGTGAATTTCTTCGATCCGGCTGATTGCTAAAATTTCCCCAGTGGGTTTACGGGTGAATTTGTAGGCACCGTGGCTGGTTCCGATCGCCACTGCCAGAGCATCCACTTGGGTTTGCTCAACGAAGTCAACGGCTTGATCCGGATCGGTCAGCAGTTGGTCGTGAGAGAGTTTTCCTTCAAACCCGTGACCATCTTCTGCTTCACCCATGCCGGTTTCCAAAGAACCCAAGCATCCGAGTTCGCCTTCGACGCTGACGCCGATGGAGTGAGCCACTCTCACGACTTCGCGGGTGACTTCCACGTTATACTCGTAGCTGGCCGGGGTTTTGGCATCTGCTTCCAAGGAGCCATCCATCATGACGCTGGTGAACCCTTGTTTCATGGCCGAGTAGCAGGTGGAAGGTGCGTTGCCATGATCTTGGTGCATGGCAATGGGGATATGGGGGTAGGTTTCCACTGCGGCTAAGATCAAGTGGCGGAGGAAGTTTTCCCCTGCGTATTTGCGTGCACCACGAGAAGCTTGTAGAATCACAGGGCTGTTGGTTTCGTCAGCAGCCTGCATGATTGCTTGGATCTGCTCCATGTTGTTGACGTTGTAGGCCGGAATGCCGTACTCGTTCTCTGCTGCATGATCCAGCATTAACCGCATAGGTACAAGCGCCATAGATGGTCCTCCTAATTACTTTTTTTTCAGCGATGGGGTATGGACAAGCTGAAATTGTTACAACAAGTTTAAGACAAATTTCAGATTTTTAAGAAATTATATCTAAAAATGAGAACTTTATAACTTTTTTATCTCAGAATTGCCAATTTTGACTCTCAAAGCCAAATCAATAAAGGGGCAACGGGAAGAAAGGCAGGAAAAACAACCTGAATTCTTAGCCTTCAGTCTTCTTCTTCAATGGGTTTGAGACTATAAAAAATATGATGTTTTGAATTTATGGGTCGCCCGGGATTCG
>CBFGOM010000266.1:0-7064 GCA_965650385.1 uncultured Oscillatoriaceae bacterium | reverse complement strand
ACATTTAAGTACACATCCGGTCCCCTCCCCTTGGCAAGGGGAGGGGACCGGATGTGTACTTAAATTTGAGGCAAATCCTACATCCGCCCCACCCTGGATCCAGAAAAATTCCCGTTGCAGATAAATTTATTATTT
Organism: uncultured Oscillatoriaceae bacterium; assembly: GCA_965650385.1. Lineage (GTDB taxonomy): Bacteria > Cyanobacteriota > Cyanobacteriia > Cyanobacteriales > Laspinemataceae > Laspinema. Next base: position 6,929 of record CBFGOM010000266.1, on the reverse strand, counting down.
TTTAAGTTATGTTACCGCCGCGTGATATTATTCATTTTGGCCTGTTAGCGTCCAGGTGTAACCATCTGGGCATAAGTTAACTAAGAGTGAACTTGTCAGACCCTTCTGAAGAACCCACTTCCCAAGAGCGAGAACTCGAACCCACCGAGACTCGCGCACCGCAGGAGAATTCATCAATGGATGAGTACCATCAGCTTAAACAAAAGTTGTTGGTCTGGACCCTTGTGATTACAGCCGTCGTGTTCGTATCGGTTTGGTTCTATTATTCGCTCAATATTGCCCTGAATTATTTGATCGGGGCGTGCACGGGTGTGGTTTACTTGAGAATGTTGGCAAGGGATGTTGAGCGTCTCGGCAATCAAAAGCAGAGTCTGAGTAAAGGCAGACTGGCGATGTTCATTGGGTTGATTATAGTAGCAACTCAGTGGGATCAGCTACAGGTGATGCCCATATTTCTGGGTTTCCTGACATATAAAGCCGCGCTCCTCGTCTACGTCCTTCAAACGACCCTTTTGCCGGACTCCAAATAGGATAAGGCATTTTGCAAACCATCCAGTCCCTCTGGAACCCCGCTTAATGGATATGCTAGAGGTTTTAAACGCCTTTAATTCGCTCCCGATCGCCGAATTGGAAGTAGGCAAGCACTTCTATTGGCAAGTTGGCGGTCTGAAACTTCACGGTCAGGTGTTATTAACCTCCTGGTTTGTGATGGGATCGCTGATTGTCACCTCCTTGGCAGCTACTCGGAACATCCAACGGATCCCCGGTGGCGTTCAAAACTTTATGGAATATGCCCTGGAGTTTATTAGAGACTTAGCCAAAGGCCAAATCGGAGAGAAAGAATATCGGCCTTGGGTGCCCTTTGTTGGCACATTATTTCTGTTCATCTTTGTGAGCAACTGGTCTGGAGCGTTAGTGCCTTGGAAGCTGATTCACATTCCGGGCGGCGAATTAGCTGCACCGACCAGTGATATCAACACTACTGTAGCACTGGCCTTGCTGACATCTTTGGCTTATTTCTACGCCGGATTACGCAAGCGCGGGTTGGGGTATTTTTCTAAATACATTCAACCAACGCCGATCCTTTTGCCGATCAACATTCTGGAAGATTTTACCAAGCCTCTCTCCCTGAGTTTCCGTCTATTTGGAAACATCTTGGCAGATGAGTTAGTGGTGGGGGTTTTCGTATTGTTGGTGCCCCTATTTATCCCGCTTCCGGTGATGATTTTGGGTCTATTCACCAGTGCGATTCAAGCCCTGATTTTCGCCACCTTAGCGGCGGTCTACATCGGTGAAGCGATGGAAGGCCACGGCGAAGAACATCACGACTAAAATTAGGATTTGATAGTTAGATTTTGAGCGCGATCGAACCGCCAAAATCTGAGTTCGTTCATTCTGTAAATCGTTCATTTTGTACTAAAGGAAACAACCAATCATGGATCCATTAATTGCTGCTGCTTCCGTTATCGCTGCTGCCCTTGCTGTTGGTTTGGCTGCGATCGGTCCTGGTATCGGTCAAGGTAATGCCGCAGGACAAGCAGTAGAAGGGATTGCCCGTCAACCAGAAGCAGAAGGAAAAATTCGGGGGACTTTACTGTTGAGCTTGGCATTCATGGAAGCACTCACGATTTACGGCTTGGTGGTCGCACTCGTGTTGCTGTTTGCTAACCCCTTCGCCTAAGAAGATTAAAGCGCTATTAGGTGTAGAGGGGTGATTAAATGTAATCACCTCTCTACAACCAAGCGCTATTATTTCGAGTTCCCTCCCGTTCAACCCCCGAAAGCAATAGCGGCTGATTTACTATGATTCAATGGACGATCTTACTAGCCGCTGAAACAGCGGCAAAGGAAGGTGGGCTATTTGATTTTGACGCCACCTTACCGATCATGGCGCTGCAATTCATAATTTTGGCGGTAGTTTTAAACGCGATCTTTTATAAGCCTCTCGGCAAGGCGATCGACGATCGCAACGAGTATGTTCGGTCCAGCGAACAAGGTGCTAAAGAACGCCTGTCGAAAGCAGAAACCTTGGCACGGCAATACGAACAAGAACTAGCCCAAAGTCGGAAAAAAGCGCAAGAGATTATCGCTCAAGCGCAAGCAGAAGCCCAGAAAACCGCAGCGGACCAAATCGCCGAAGCCCAGCGAGAAAGTCAAGCTCAACGAGAGCAAGCTCAACGAGAAATCGAGCAGCAAAAGCAAGAAGCGATGAGCTCCTTAGAACAGCAAGTCGATACCTTAAGTCGCCAGATTCTCGAAAAACTCGTAGGCACCAACTTAGTCAAGAGTTAGAGGGATATTAGAGGCAAAGCGTTATATCAAACTTTTCCTCTAAACAGTAAAAACATTCTAACGAATCTAACGAACGACAGCATTAAGTAAAGGAAGTTATCGATCTTATGATTCTGGGAACTTTTTGGTTGCTCGCTTCTCATGCAGAAGGGGCAGCAGAAGGAGGTTTCGGTCTTAACTTAGACTTTTTTGAAACCAACATTGTTAATTTGGCGATCGTCATTGGCGTGCTGTTCTACTTCGGTCGGAACGTTTTAGGAAATATTCTAACCGAACGCCGCGCCAGAATTGAATCTGCCATTAAAGAAGCTGAAAAACGTCAGAAAGATGCAGCCGCAAAACTGTCGGACCAACAGCAGAAACTCGCCCAAGCTCAAGCTGAAGCTGAAAACATCAAAGCCCAAGCCCTAGAACGCGCTACCGTTGAAAGACAACAAATTGCCGCCCAAGCTCAAAAAGATTTAGAACGCTTGAGAGCAGAAGCCGGACAAGACCTCAACGCCGCTAAAGAACGGGCAATGGCTGAATTACGCCAACGAGTGGCAACAATGGCATTAGAACGAGTTGAAAGTCAACTCAAAAGCCAACTCGATGAAGGCAAACAGCAGCAACTCATTGATAACAGTATTGCGATGCTCGGAGGCAATCGATGAGTATCATCCAGTCAGAAGTATTTGAACCTTACGCTCAAGCCCTGATGTCCCTGGCGCAAGAGCATAACCTCACCGAACAAATTGGGGAGGATATGCGGGGCATCCTGAACTTACTGAAAGACTCTCCCGATTTGGCTCAATTTATTGGCAGTCCAATTATCAAAGAATCGGACAAAAAAAGTGCCTTGGGCCAAATTTTAGGCGATTCCGTTCAACCTTTCACCCGCAACTTTTTAATGTTGCTGATTGACCGCAGACGCATTCCCTTCATTGAAGGAATTGCTAGCTATTACCTAATGCTCCTGCGCAAGCTCAATCAAACCGTACTCGCCGAGGTGACCTCCGCAGTACCCTTGAATGAAGCACAACAGGAAGGTGTTCGGAATAAGGTCAAAGAAATTACCTCCGCCCAACAAGTCGAACTCGAAACAAAAATCGATGCTGACTTAATTGGTGGTGTCGTGATTAAAGTCGGTTCGCAAGTCCTCGATGCCAGCTTACGCGGACAACTGCGGCGGATTGGTGTGCGGTTAGGCAGCAACAGCTAACCCACAGCAAATTATTAGGGAAACCGAAACTCGGGAAAGATTCAAAAACTGAGACTCCCTAAACCCTACAGAAAAAACTACCCAGCAACCCCTAACAAAAACTGAGATGATCAGCATCAGACCCGACGAAATTAGCAATATTATTCGCCAGCAAATCGAGTCCTACGATACAGATGTTAAAGTCTCTAACGTGGGTACCGTTCTCCAAGTTGGAGACGGAATTGCGCGGATTTATGGTTTGGAGAAAGCCATGTCCGGCGAACTTTTAGAATTCCAAGATGGCACCGTTGGTATCGCCCTCAACTTAGAAGAAGATAACGTCGGTGCGGTGTTAATGGGTGATGGTCACGATATCCAAGAAGGATCTTCTGTGACTTCCACCGGCAAAATCGCTCAGGTCCCCGTGGGAGACGCAATGATTGGCCGGGTTGTGGATGCCTTGGGTCGTCCGATCGATGGCAAAGGAGATATCAACACCACCGAAAGCCGTTTGCTGGAATCTCAAGCCCCTGGTATCATTGAGCGTCGTTCTGTGTACGAACCGATGCAAACGGGTATCACCGCTATTGACTCCATGATTCCCATCGGACGGGGACAACGTGAGTTAATCATTGGTGACCGTCAAACCGGGAAAACCACGATCGCCGTTGACACGATCATCAACCAAAAAGGTGAGGACGTGATCTGCGTGTACGTCGCGATCGGTCAAAAAGCCTCCACAGTGTCTCAAGTCGTCGCCACCCTGCAAGAAAAAGGTGCGATGGATTACACCGTTGTTGTTACTTCTAACGCCAACGAACCCGCCACCCTGCAATACCTCGCTCCTTATACTGGCGCAAGCATTGCCGAATACTTCATGTATAAAGGCAAGCACACCCTGGTCATTTACGATGACTTGTCCAAACAAGCTCAAGCCTATCGTCAAATGTCCTTGCTGCTGCGTCGTCCCCCCGGACGTGAAGCTTATCCTGGGGATGTGTTTTACCTCCACTCTCGCTTATTGGAACGCGCCGCTAAACTCAGCACCGAAATGGGCGAAGGTAGCATGACGGCGTTACCGATCATTGAAACCCAAGCCGGTGACGTTTCCGCCTACATTCCCACCAACGTAATTTCGATTACCGACGGTCAAATCTTCTTATCTTCTGACTTGTTCAACTCCGGTTTACGTCCCGCAGTGAACGCCGGTATTTCCGTATCTCGGGTGGGTTCGGCTGCACAAACCAAAGCCATGAAGAAAGTGGCCGGTAAAGTGAAGTTAGAATTAGCTCAGTTTGCTGAACTCGAAGCATTTGCTCAGTTCGCCTCTGACTTAGATACTGCCACCCAGCAACAATTGGCCCGGGGTCAGCGCCTACGGGAACTACTGAAACAAAATCAATATTCGCCCTTGCCGGTGAGTGAGCAAGTTGCGATTATTTACGCCGGGATTAATGGCTATTTGGATGAAGTTCCCGTTGACAAAATCACCGAATTCACCAAAGGTCTGCGTGAGTATATGCGGACTAGCAAGGCGAAGTATGGCGAAATCGTTCAAAGCACCAAGCAACTGACCGATGAAGCTGAGACCTTGTTGAAAGAGGCGATCGCCGAATTCACTCAGTCTTTCATGGCTACCCTGTAGAACCGGCACTTGAGAAGAATTGGGAATGAAGAATGGAAGGTTTACTAAATTCTTCATTCTCAATTCTTCATGCATTAGGTTTAATTTTAAATTCTTGATTCTTGATTTGGGATTATGGCAAATCTAAAGGCGATTCGCGATCGCATCCAGTCAGTAAAAAACACGAAAAAAATCACCGAAGCCATGCGCCTCGTGGCAGCAGCTAAGGTGCGTCGCGCTCAAGCACAAGTTCTCGGAACTCGCCCCTTTGCCGATCGCTTGGCCCAGGTCCTGTTCGGATTGCAAACTCGTTTGCGGTTTGAAGATGTGGACTTGCCTTTGTTGAAACAGCGCGAAGTGAGTACCGTAGGATTGCTCGTCATCACGGGCGATCGGGGTTTGTGTGGCGGCTACAATAACAACATCATCAAACGTGCCGAAGCTCGGATTAAAGAAATCCAAGCCGAAGGGTTGGATTATAAATTGGTAATCGTCGGACGGAAAGCCAATCAATACTTCAGCCGACGCAACGCCCCCATCGATGCCTCTTATGTCGGTTTAGAACAGATTCCGACAGCAAAAGAAGCCTCAGAAATTGCCGACGAAGTGCTCTCGTTGTTCCTATCAGAAAGCGTCGATCGCGTGGAATTGATTTACACCAAATTTGTGTCGTTAATCAGTTCCAAACCCGTCGTGCAAACCCTGTTACCGCTTGATCGCCAAGGCTTAGAAGTACCAGACGATGAAATCTTCCGCCTCACCAGCAAAGGCGGTTCCTTCGATGTCCAACGCGAAAAAGTTGCTTCTACTGCTGCGCCGGAAGCCTTCCCTCGGGACATGATTTTCGAGCAAGACCCAGCTCAAATCCTGGAAGCCTTGCTACCGCTATATCTGAATAACCAGTTATTGCGCGCCTTGCAAGAAGCAGCCGCCAGCGAACTAGCCGCGAGAATGACCGCCATGAACAACGCCAGCGAAAACGCCAGCGAACTCATGGAGACATTAACGCTAACTTACAACAAAGCACGTCAAGCCGCCATCACCCAGGAAATCCTGGAAGTGGTCGGTGGTGCAGCCGGATTACAAAGCTAAATTTCACTTGACAATTCATCCCTTTTATGCGTCTGAGTTCGCTCAGGCGTTTTTTTTGTGGAGGTGGGGGGTCTGTGGGGGAGGGGCGATCGAGTGGTAAAGTAGTGGGTTATGCTAAAGTAGCAGGAGAATCAATCGGAAACCAACGAGATAAACGGAAAGATTTATGTTCATCCCTCACGTGATGAATTCATCCAGCACGGTTACGTCTTTTTAAGCGGAGTTCTTATTATGGAATTTTCTCAACAACGCTTGCATGAGCTAGAAATCGTACAGCTTAAAAATATCAAAAATTTGTTGATTTCCTTTGAAAATAAAAATATCACGGCTATTCTGGGTCCTAATGGATATGGTAAATCAACTATTATTCATGCCTTAGCCTGTTGTTTTCGGCCCCCTCAAATCATACAAAATGAAAAAAATACAAATGAACTAGATGGAGAAAAATATAAATTTAGTGATTTTTTTACGCCTAATACAGATGCACTCTGGAGTGGGAGCCAACTTAAAATAGTTCATTCTTATCGAAGAAAAGATTCAATACTATCGACACAAGACGAAACAACTTATAGAAAGGCCAGTGATCGATGGATACCAATCTATTCTAGACAACCCATTAGAAATGTATATTATTTTGGGGTGTCTAATTGCGTTCCACAAATTGAAACAGAAAGAAGACGTGTAAAAATTAATTACAAAACCAGTGAAATTAGTGAAAAAATTATTATAACAGTTCTAGAG
>CBFGOM010000265.1:0-7091 GCA_965650385.1 uncultured Oscillatoriaceae bacterium | reverse complement strand
AAGAGCTATGTCCCTTATCCAATCTAGTTTCTAGCCGGATTGTCACCCCTTCAGCCCTCTCCTATTAGCCGAGATAGTTTCAACTCGGATGCGAGCGCCTTCAATCAACTTGGAAAAAGCTGATGCAGAGCCAAAACCTTCTGGCGGATGGCTTCCAAATCAACGGCTTCCCCAGAATTGGGGTATCTAAACCGGGTTGTTTTCGGGTCGATAGTGCTGAGTTCTGCCACCATGAGTCTCAACTGTGCGGCGGGGTGGTTGAGGCAATCCCAGAGTTCGAGGAGATTGTGAGTTTTTCTGAGAGATTCACTCAACACACCCTGCTGTTGTGCTAACCCTTTGAGAAACAATTCGCTTGATTGGATGTAGCAAAAAATAACCGGACGGCTCCTGTTTCCTAGATTGTAGAGTACCTCTGCTGCTTCTAGGTATTCGAGGGAAATGCGGATAAACTCATTCATACGTCTCTTGCCAGCAATGCGATCGCCTCTACCATAGCGCCCAGTTTTTTTGTTGCCACCACCAGAAGCAACGGATTCAACTCGCCATCAACTTAGGAAACCGTTCCCGCAAAGACTGACTAAAATAATATTGGCACCAAAACTCAGCAATATCAAGCAATTGGGGCCTAGACTTGGGGACTAACCCGGTGCCGCAACTGGACTCGTAGCGTTGAGCATATTGTCTAGCGAGTTGGTAGGCGTAATACGGATAATCGGACTGGATAAAACATTGTATAGCATAATCAATCTGGAGCAGGTTGCCACTGCGGACGAAATGGACGGTCGTTCCCCACTGAAAATTACGGTAGTCGTCCCCCTGAAAGGAGTCAATCTGTTTGCGAAGGGCTTGCAAGGATTCTTCAGTATCGGGTTCATCAGCCATCGCTCGTTTCATCAGGGCGATCGCTTCAGCCACTATTTGTTGATGCGCGTCCTATTCAGTAGGCTCGAAATAGTCGGGAGCCGGAGCCTCGTTCATGGATTGCTGCACCCGCCTAGCAATATGGAGGGCAAACTGTTGGGCTGCCTTGCGATTGCGGCACAGACTCTTGACGCTGGTCAGTCGCGTGATGGGAAAGTATCGGCTCGTGCCTGCTTCGAGTTCGTTGATTGAGTTGCTGGGGATGTGATCGGTTGATGGCAGCTTCTAAACTCTCCAGCGATGGTCGTGCAAACTGTAACCCTTTTCAGTTACCGTGGGAGGAAAGGTCTAGGCGAGTCAAAGGAATGGCGAATCCAGAGCAACTTGAAATTATTCGACAAGGCGTAGAAGTCTGGAATCACTGGCGCAAAGATAATCCCACTATCGAAGTGGACCTGAGCGAAGCCAATCTCAGGGATACTAACCTTACTCATGCCAACCTAGAAGAAGCCGAACTCATCGAAGCTAATTTAGTTGGAGCCAATCTAGTTGGAGCCAACCTCAGCCGCGCCAACCTCCGAGAAGCTGACCTGAGCCATGCCAACTTAATGCAAGCCAATCTCAGCGAGGTCTATTTGATGGCTGGGTTTCTCCAAAGTGCCAACCTCCAAGGCGCCAACCTCGTCAATGCCAACTTGATAGGGGCTAACTTCTCACAAGCAGATTTGAGTGAAGCCGAACTGACTACGGCTAACCTCAGTGGCGCTTTCTTCCGTAAAGCCAAACTCAATGGGGCAAACCTCAGCAAAGCTCAACTGGTCCTAGCCAACCTGGACTATGCTCAACTGATTGGCGCTTGTCTGGTCGGGGCGAGACTGATGGAAGCGGACTTGAGCTATGCCAACTTGACCAACGCAAATGCCCTGGCTGCCAATTTCGAGAATGCGGTGATGACCGGCGCTTGTTTGGACCGTTGGCAGACGAATCGCTACACCAATCTTAAGTTTGCTTTTTGTTAATAGAATGTCCAGTTTCCGCCGCCGGTGATGACAGATGCGTTTAACGTGATGCGATCGCACCTTGTGGAAGTCAACCCAAGGCGATGAAACCGTACAATAATTTTGCTAGTGCGATTGACGAGTGGATTCCCGAAATTTCATGGACAGTTTTCGAGTTAATTTGACCCTCGACCCCAACGATTTTCTGCTGATTCAACCGGGACAGTTTGCCGATAAGGCCAGCGACAAAATCCGCGTCAAATCCCCGATTGACTCGCCCTGGGGTCAAGTTTGGAAGCTTGTCCCCCTGCCGGAAAAGGGTCGCAGTCGAGGCGGATTAGTTTATCTCAAGCGGCTTACGTTCAAGCTGTTTCCCCTGGAAGAAAGCGAAGACTATCTTGATATCCAACTGCGGCGCGAACGGTGGAAAGGCAATATCTTCGACTCCCTCGACCCTACGATTCGCTGTTGGTGTGTGTTTGTCGAGCCACCGCAGAATCAGTTAATTTACTCGATTTGCCAACTTCGATAAATCTGCATTACCTGGGTTCGGCGGGGACATTGCGATCGCGTAGCGTCTCGGAACGAGAATCGCCTCCTTCACTCTGCGAACGGGTGACCCCATGTCGCCCGGTTTTCCTTGTTGAATGGAGCTTTCCACTTCTTGATAAGCTCGAACTCCATCGTTTGCCTCAACCGCGTTTCTTCCGGTGCTCCCCACTCGAAAGCTAAAGCCGGAAGGACTTCTAAGCCATGTTTGCGGTTGAGTTGCACATATTTTTTCAAGTAATCCTCGCAGTGATGCCCACCTCGCCATCTTTGGTTACTATGGACTGTCTCACCGATGTATAGCAGCAGTTGGGCTGCATTATCAATTAAAAAATACAGGCACGGGTCCCCTTCCTCGGATAATCGCATCTGGGGCAAGTCGTAAAACCTGGTTGGGTACTGTTTCAACTGAAAGGGGTCTATTTTCTCGCTGTCGAATTGGTTTACTCCGGTGTCAAATAGAGTCGGTTGCTGCGGGTGGTTATTGCGGGTGGCTTGCTGGTGGCAGGCGATCGCCTGCTTCCACTGGATAAACTGGTCCCGGGTCATCTCTAGTTTTTGTTGCTTCCGGGTGGGTTCTGGTCCAAGGTCAAATAAATTTAGCTGTTTGTCCATGATGCGATCGCCTCTCCCTTAGTCTTCAGTTGAGGGCTGCTGCAAGCAGTGCCAGAACAGATCCAGCAGAGCACTGGACATCCCATCCGGATGCGTAATGCCCAAACCTTCCAAAATTTGAGTCAGTGGGTTTGTCTCCCACAATTTCCAGTTATTGCGCAGCCACATCCCCAGTCCGAAATGCTGTGAATTTAAAAACTGCGATTGGGACATGGCCCTAATTTCTGCAATAAATTCGGGATGCAGCATCTTTTCAAGTTCTATGATGGCCTCCTCAAGGCTGGACGGAATAAACAGCCCCGTCTGGGGCGAGTAGGTTGGGTTAATCTGGTATTTGGGGTCTGTGGGTTCCGGGGTTACTTCAATTGGTAGGTCCATAATGCGATCGCCTAAATACGAATAAGCCGAGTTCCTATTGTAGGTCCTCGGCTTTTAGCAAGATTAGCTGTACATGAAATCTCTACCTTTGTCAGTGATTTCCCAGCCTCTGAACTCGGTTTTCTCAATCATTCCGTTGTTTTTCAATCGCTGTAGAGAGGCTTGAATGGCCGGAATTTTTTCATCGTTTGAATAGACTCCGAGTTCATATTCATGAACTTCCCGCAGAAGGCTTTCCATCGTCAGCCTGTCCCCACGCATGGGAGAGCGATACCGTTCCATCTCTCGGTATCGGTCTGGACGCCGATTGGAGTAGGGGTCGATATTATCGGGACTGGACATTAAGGAATCGATATCTAAATCATGCATTCCCAAACCGCTCAATGCTCTTAAGATGGCCTTGTCCGCTCGACTCTGTTTTTCACCCAGAATTTCCTCTTTAATGCTCAAAGTGTTATCCCCTTTGTAATCCTCTCCTTTGGGGGTAGCAGTCCACCAGGTTTCGGGGTGGTCTAGGTCAACTTTTTCAACCAGTCCGTTTTGTGCCAACTGCTTTATTGAGGCTTCAACCAGCGCCCGCGCGTTGCTGCCAAGTTCGGATTCCAGACATCGTGCGATATGTTCGGCGGGCAGCCGCATATCATATAGCTGTTTCAAAACCAGTCGGTCCACAACCGGGTTAACCACAGCTTCCTCGGGTGCAGGTGGCTCAATTACTGGGCTATTGATAGCAGGTTTTTCGGGTGCAGGTGGCTCAACTACCTGGCTATTGATAGGAGGTTTCTCAGGAACAGGCGGCTCAACTACCTCGCTATTGACTTCATAAACCCAGACAATTGAATCGTTTATTTGTTTAATAAAAGCCCGACATTCATAAGGATGATTGCGGACAACTTTATCGTTGGAATCATTTGTTCTATCCCAAGCTGCTTGGGCAGGGCTATTTCCATTTTCATTTCTGTTGTACAACCCAATTTTCCTACGCCCTATTGTAGGCCAGATAGCGACAAATTGGAGATATTTGCCGTCTCCTGTTCTGTAGTTACAAGCAATAGAAAAGGAAGTCTCGTAAAATCCTACAGACTGCGCACTATGCACTTCGATGTCCCCAATCGGCCAGTTTTCTTTGTCATTGTAAGCTCCTACACGCCGTAGTGGGCTTCCTGTTTTGTTGATGACCACAATATGAAACTTCTCTCGAACTGACAGACTGTTCAATATCTGGTCAGCGGTCTGATTTGCGTTAACACTAACTGAATTCATAACCTAATTTCCTCAATGAACGGACATGGATAACTAGATTCAACGAATAAAGCTTTTATTGGCATGAAAATATTCACCCCTTAACTGGGTTGTAACTATTTCCGCTCCCCAATCAAAAAGTTATAATTGGGCCATAAATTGGCTCAGGTAATTTGTTTTAAGTTATTCTCATAGACCCCTTGCCAAAACAATTTAGGGGCACTTGATAAACTATATTACTTTAGATAGATGCGTGTCAATAGATGATACCCAGTCGTTCTGTTAAATAAGGTTAAGAAACTGTACAGATTATGAATATCAACCGTTCGGGTTTTCCCTATTTTCTAGCGCGTTCCACAGGCTGACCGGGCAAAATTGGCAAAGATGGTAGCGCTAACTGCCCGCGCTGAGAGCTTGAGAGAATCGATCGCCTGAAAGTTGGGTTTCGGTGGCTAACTGTCAGCCCCGACACTTATCGGGAGATGCGATCGCCTCACTCTGTTTTATCTAGTTTCGCCCAAACCGCCTCGAACTCTTGCCAATCTTCCTCGGTCTCTATCGGCTTCTGAGCCAGTCCCACCAGCCGAGTTAACAGCACCGCATCCGTTGGCGATTCCCCCGCCGCTCTCATCAGCCGTTCTAGGTCGGGGTCGTAGTCACCGGCGATGAGGTTGGCGTAGTCGGTGTCTAAGAGGTCGAGGGATTCAGGTTCTGGCATAAGATTATTTGAAGAACAGTTTTTTTATCATGTAGCCCAGTATTATTAATGCCACACAATCAGCTAAGATTAACCAACTGACCAACTCTAAAATCCCTTGATGGCAAACACTCTGCATAAACCTACCTGAACAGTAAGGGGGACCGTTAAGCCTATCTTGAATAATAGCTTTTGCCAGGATTCCATAAAATATCAAAACCGGTGCTGAGACTACTAAGTACAAGGCGCAGAAAAACGAAATCAAGGCTTTTATAAAGACTTTCATTCTGTAATTTCTCCTCTCAAGTTTCAACAATCCTCCGTAAGCCTTACTCTACTCTCAAAAATTGGGAATGTCTTTGAGTACATTTACATCGCCAACCCGCCAACGCAACAATCCCACCAGAGCTAGTCTAGCGGGATTGTCTGTTATATCAGTTTTTAAAAAGACCTGCGCGGTCTGTGTTAACGGGTTGTTGTTTTTTCTTATGCTCCTAATCTACCCGAGTCCTGGGGTTGGGGAATCCATCCGGGGAGGTAACTTGAGCGGGATAGTCTCTATTCCCAGTGGATTGGCGGCGCTTGTTGTTGGCCGGAATTGTGCCGGTGGGAACCGAGGTCACCCGGGGGTTGGGGAGTTGGTGGAGAATAAGCGGGGGAAGTTGCGATCGCCTTCCTGGGGAAACAACCCGATAAAACCTGGGTCGGTGAGGTCTGGGTCAATCCGGCAACGGAGGGCGAGGAACTGCTCAACGGGTTGCTGATTTTGGCGGGGGCTGTGGTGGTGGATGAAAGCGAGTGGATGAGTTGCCCGAATCAGCTATCGTTGCAGGCTGCGGAAGAGTTGGCGGGGTTGGAGTGAAGTTGGAGGTGATTCGGATAACTGTTAGGGGTGAGAGTTTGGGAGATGCGATCGGCTGTCGGTGGCGATGAAGGCGTCGTAGTTGGTATCGAGGAGGTCGAGGCGATCAGCGATCGGTTAGGGTAACTTTGCTGACGGTTTCGCGTTCGGTGTTGGGTTCATCGAAATTTTGAACCATAAAACAACCTATTGTAAATAGTCTGCTAGGAAATCATTGATGCCTTTAATCATAATTTCAACGTCTTGTTTTTGAAATTTCCCAAAGTGTCCATGAGCTGCGTCATTACGGATGTCTGCCCAGGCTCTAAGCTGCTTCGCCTTGGTTTCATTAAAAGCCCTTACACTTTTTAAGTCATTAATCAAACTATTCATCATTAAGGGCTTGTTGTTAGCATTTACTACAGATAAAGGAGGTTCTTGCTTTAAACACAAAGTCCGTAACCCTTTTTCTAAAACAGCCCCAGCCAAAACAGCCGCAGGAACATGATCGTATGCTCCTCTTTGACCTTCTGTTAATAACTGTTCTGCTTGCCCCATGTAATCAGCAGCTATTTCAGCTTCGATTTCAAGGGATAGGTCAGAAAACATACCTGCCACATAATCTTTTTTAATTCCTTTTAATTCTGCCAAATATGTTGAAAGCATTCCTTTTCGGGTGGAAAATTTATACTTATCTTTATTGTCAATAATACTGCGATGTGTACTTTTGGAAGGAAGGATTTGGTCTATTAATGAAAAATATTGAATTGTCCATATAGTTATTTGTTCATACAAAAGATTATTTTCTTCTTCTGTCAATTTAATAGAAGTATTTACTAAAATACGGCCAGGTTCCTTAATATCTTTGCCTTTATTAAAGAGTTTATTTCCCTCGTCTATAAGTTCA
>CBFGOM010000264.1:0-7108 GCA_965650385.1 uncultured Oscillatoriaceae bacterium | reverse complement strand
ACGATGGACAACATACTAAAGAAAGGACTTTGAACAACCTCCGGAATTCTTCTCCTGTAATCAGGAATTAGGCCAGAATTCCGGAGGTTGTTCAAAGTCCTTTCTTTAGTCTGTTGTCCATCGTTCTAGGTTCCGCAAATTCTCAGGGATGGGTATAGGATCAGATCCCAGGGTCAAGAACCCGGGTTCTTGACGCTTATGGGTTGATCCAGGGGAGAATCGACGACGGACCCTCAACTGAAAAAGCCCCCCTTGTAGCAAGGAGGGTCAGAGGCGATCGCGCTGCAAGGATGCAGTTCGTCTAATTTTGCTCTAGGGAATCAGACGGTAACGATTGTCTCGGCGGGTACGGGAGAGAGTGCAAATTCAAATTGCTGTCCCCGTTGAACAAATCCCAGGAATCCATCTTGTTCCGCATCGGGAAGGGGTCCGGGTTGATACCCATACAACCACATTTTATTTTTGATGGCGTCGGGTAAAGTGACTAATTCATTGTAATGAGCATGAACCGTGGTGGGAAATTGAGAGGTTTCACAATCCTGAAAAATCAGGTCAGCTTGCTCATAATAGTCCCAAATTTCTTCCCGACATAATTGGGTATCGGTGCTGAAAAAGATTTGTTTTCCTTCAAGTTCAAAGAACAATCCATAGCTGGGCATGATAAAGTATCCATTGTTAATATGGATGACTTTTACTAAATTAAATTGGATATTTTCCCAGATAAAATATCCATTGCGGGGAACTTTTTTGACTTCAAAAAACGTCTCTAATTCTGTGACATCGCCTTGGATGGAACGGAGGCCCCCGGAGAGGGTATTTGCCCAAAGGTCATTGGCTATTTCTTTACTAATATAAAGGCGGGGTCTTTGGCATCGGGGGTCAAATTTGGTCGTAAAGGAAATATATTCCAGTCCTCCGGCGTGATCCGAATGCAAATGGCTGATGTAAATATCGGTGATATCCAGATGAGAATATCCGGCATCATGGAGAGAAAAGCGAATATCGGAACCACAATCAATCAAGAGTTTAGTTCCGCGATCGCTCTCTAACAGGACATTCGATTGATAATTATTGGCGCCTACGGTGAAAGCCGATCCAGAACCTAAAAAGGTTAATTTCATAAGAGTCCTCTAATGTCATTTAAACAATGGCGATCGCTCTCAACAAGGGAGACGTTGATCAACCCCTCACTTATGATGGAGCGACTGCCTGGAGTGACTTATACATTTGGTCCAAGTGAGCTGCTACTGCCGGAGGTTTGGCGGTAAACTGAATGTAAAAGCAATGGGGTTCAGCCGATGGCTTTTCCAAGACCTTGGCATAAATATCTTCCCGACTTCCCTCAAAATTACCCTCCAATAAATTGAGTTTGAGATTGCTCAATCCCACGGGAATAATATCCCCGGCCCCCGGCTCGGTTCTCACTTGAGCCCCTTTGGCCGAAAGCTGGACTAAATTCCCCAGTAGAAGGGTTTCGCTGATATGCTTTCCTTCTAAAATGGTGTATTGAATGGGTATTTTTTGGTCATTCAGAGGCAAAAACACGTCTTCTTCCCTGGTGAGGGAGATATGATACGGTTCTTTAATTCCGCTGACGTCATAAATCATCAGCGGCTCTTTCACCCCTTTGGGCATCACCTCCCGTTTACTCTCAATTTGGACGACTTCCTCCCCTCCGGCATCGAGGAGAGTCTGCTCAGAGATCAGAATTTGTCCTCCCGTTGTATAAGATTCAATCCGGTAAGTCAAGTTGACCTGACTGCCAACGACTCCGTATTTAGTGCGTTTTTCTGAGCCGATATTGCCGACGACGACTTCTCCGGTATTGATGCCAATTCCCATTTCTAGTTCAGGCAATCCCCATTCCACCACTTTGGCATTGACATGACGCATGGCTAATTGCATGGAAATTCCGCAGGCGATCGCCCTTTTTGCATCATCCGGTCGGGAGGTGGGTGCACCAAAAAGCACTAAGATCCCATCTCCCATAAACTCATCAATGGTTCCCTGGTAAGAGGTAATCACATCGGCCATATATCCCAGATAAAAATTGAGAATTTTCACAACTTCTTCTGGGGGCAATCGTTCAGAAAGCGCCGTAAATCCGCGTAAGTCTGAGGTGAAAATCGTCAGCTTGCGCCGTTCCCCGCCCATTTTTAATCCTTCGGGATTTTCAAGTAAATTGGCGACGACTTGATCCGTGAGATAGCGACCAAAGGTTTTGCGAATATCTCCGGCAGTGCGGGCAACGTAAGCCACGATCGCGGTAGCGGAAGCAAGTAAGGCTAAAGCGGGAGGTACCACGGGAATCCACCACCCCAACACAAATGCTCCGTAGGTGATTCCCACTAGGGCCGCCGCTAAGAACACCGCTGCTGCAGTCCGCTGAAGGGAGAGCCATCCTGCACCGCCGACATATCGCCATTTCCAAATTAGAAATGCCCCCAGACTCCCCCAAAGGAAAATCCACAGCCACTCGTAAGGTTCAGGGATGGTTTTAATCACGGGGCGATCGTCGAGGGCCGCACTAATCATCTGGCTAACCAGATTGGCGTGAACTTCCACCCCCGCCATGCGGTTCCCCGCTTCTTTGGTGTAGGGGGTGAAAAATAAGTCTTGATAGCTTTCCCCGACCGCTCCAATTAAGATAATGCGATCGCGTCCCCAGTCTGGGGAGACTCGATTTCTGAGGATATCCATCAGGGAAACTGTTTCAAAATGCCGACTAGAACCGGCATAGTTTAACAACACCTGATAGCCTCCATTATCGGCGCCAATGTAGCCCCCATCGTTGGGTTGAAAGCGGGAGAAAACTTGGTTCCCAAATTTCCAGGATTCGCTATTCTCAATCGCTTCTGGGGCAATTCCTTCGGCTTCCAGATAAAGACCTGCTAGATATAAACTAAAACTGGGAATGATGTTTTGGGCTTCATCACTCACCATCACCAGCCCCCGGCGCAGGACTTGATCTTCATCCAAAACCATGTCATTGGAACCGGCATATTCTAAGCCGGGAGGGGGTGCAATGGTCTCGCGATCGCGATCGCCAATCACTTTTTGAATGCCCACCAGATTCGGTGTCGATTCAAAGACTTGACGCAGGGCCGCATTACCGGGTTCGACCGGCTGATCTCGATAGACATCTAAGCCGATCGCGCGAGGATTCATGGTTTTGAGGTTTTCGATGACTGCGGCATAAACGCGATCGGGAATGATCGCTTGTCCTAATTCGCGCACATCGGCTTCATTAATGCCGACAATGGCAATTCGGCTGTCTGGAGGTTCAGAGGGCCGCCCCCTCATATAGAGATCGTAAACGGCCCATTCCCAAGGCTGTAATACACCCATCAAGCGCAGGAGGATTACGGCTAACGTAACTGACGGAGCAGCAATCCAGACCCCGCGCCATTCCCAAACTTGCCGTTTTAATTGATTCCACATCACGGCTTATTCCTTAAGTTGTGTTAATTCTGCGATGTTCCAATGGTTTGGATGGGCAGAGGTTCCGAAGCAATGTTTTCTAAGCCGACATATTTTAACAGTCCTTGCCACTCGGTGGGATTAGAATTGCGGAATTGGGCCAGCAGGCTCACGGCTTCGTTCCATAAGCTTTGGTCCACATAGAGTTGCACCTGATCCAGGGGCTGGGCCTGATCCAATTGCGTTTGCATTTCCTCGGTGAGTTCGGTGGGTTCGATTTGACCCTGCACGAAAACATCGGCTTGACGGTCTGAGGGATCGCAGATCAGGCTAAACTGCCAGTCATAGACTTTACCCATTTCCAAGCCGGTATTGGCAGGGAGGCTCACCTTGACGACGCCCGGAGCCTCCGATAGCTCGAAAGTAGACAGATAAACGTCATTGCCATTCCCATCAACAATCACAAATTCTCCCGAATCTGCGCTATTTTTCGGGACATACATGAAAAATTCTGGGTTAGGCGTGACGGTTTTGACAATATCATGAGTTGGCATTAAGGGGGTCAAGGGAGATTCACCCTCGATACAACTGCCATTCCCATTGCCTCGGACCCCTCCCCCTGCGGTACTGCGGGGACCGCCGATGTTACTCGGTGCAGAAGGGAAATTGAGGGCGAGGAGGTTCCCTTGCTGAGATTGGGCGCGGACTGAGGAGAATCCCGAAAAGGTCACCCAAGCTGGAGATAGGACCACAGCCAGGATACCCATTAAGTGAATTAGTTTTGGCGATCGCATGATAGTAAAACCTCTGCATCAACTATTGAACGATGAGCAACTCAAAACAAGATACTAAAAGTGGAAAAGAATCTGGAAAAATTGACAGTTAAGGTCAAATTATGCTCTACCGCTATCATACTTCCGAATTTTAAGAAACGGATGTGATTTGAAGCAAGCAGTTGAGTATCAATTGAAAAGTAGCCGGATGTTCCGGGACTTATTTTCAATAGTGCCTGGGTAGGGGCGCGCTTTAGGGATTCGCGATCGCACCCCTGTCCTGTTTAGATTCTTGCTCACCCTTAGTTTCATCCCGTTTTACGCTGCTTCCTGTCCTCCATTGACAAGTTATTGGCCTTACGGTTCCATCTGCGGTTAGGGCATCCGCTTCAATTGCGCAATTAGGGCGATCCAACGCCGTCGTTCCCCATGTTCCAGAGACAGGATTTCATCTAAGGACCAGTGAAAGTGAAAAGCGATCGTGGCTACCTCTTGGTGCAATTGCTCCAAGGGGTAGCCTTGAGCTCCCCCAAAGTTATCTCCTCCACTCCAAACCGATTAATTTGGGTATAAAACGCTCGTAAATAAATAAAATCAGTTAAAAACAGTTGTTCGAGTAACTCCGGCGTCACCGATGAAAAGCCACCTAAATGGGTAATCACCCGAGACAGCAGGAAAATGATTCTATAAGCGGGATTTTCTTGAATCTGAGGGTCTTTGCTCGCCCAGATTTCATCATGACCCGTGGCCCTGCGCATGACCCCTTCTCGATGCAAACTCCCATTTACCATTCCGACAGGAAGGGTAAATGGAAACCGGCTGTAAGGTATCGTTTCCCGATTCATGGTATCACCTGATTCATGAGTAGGAGGGTCCTGGAAGGGCTGGGGGTGATAGGGATTCTGAGTCTAAATCCCCCTGAGTTTCCAGTTCGTTAATCTGACGATAAAAGGTTTGAAGATAATTTAAGTCTACGGCAAATAAATTTTCGATCGCCAAGGGAGTGACTTGTTCTAAAGCACCCAAGCGAGTAATCACCCGCGATAAAATAATCACTGTGGCGTATGCCGGATTCGATTTAACCCGAGGGTCTCGCAGGGGAGCAATCTCATCGATCGCCCGGGATAAACGCATCACCCCTTGACGGTGCAAGTTGCCTTCGCTATCCAGATACCCTTTGGGTAACGTAAACTCAAACTCGGTCTGAATCATGCTGAATTGGTTCTACTTTTACACCACCTTAACCCGTTTTAACTCTTCTACGACCACTTCTAGTTCTTCTATTTCCAGCTCACCGCTACTAACACTGACATCAGAAATAGAATAGCTCACCGGCCATGCCCGTTTAAACTCAAATCTAACCTGAGCCTCTGCCCCTTGATCATAGAGGGTTAAAGAACCATCTCGCCGTTGTGCCGCCCAAGCTCCGTCTTGGATCGCTTCCAACCAATTCCAAACGGTCATAGAAACCGTGAGACCCCGCCGCAGGGTTAAATTGGTATAGCTAATATTCCCCGGAATTTTAGTTTGAATAATCCGCCCTCGGGATTTACCATCTTTACCCCACATTTGGGGGGTGACTTCGCAGATTTCAATGATTTCCTGACTGGTTTTAAACCCCTTACATTCCATAAAGTAAGCATCGATCGCATCGACACTATCGGCGAGGTGAAGTTCTAGGTAAAATCGCGAAGTTGCAAGTAATTCAGGAAATTCAGGCACGGTTTAATCTCCGGCAAATGAGTTGCATCGCGGTTAGCTGATGGGAGGGGTGCATTTCAGGTGACGATCGCTGATGGAACCAGCAAAGAGAGGTCAGACTCCCCGAGGGAGGGGCAATCCCACTCGGTTGACTGTCCATCCCTATCCTTCTTTTATGAAACGCGCTTATTTTGTACGTTCCACATATTCATAACAAAATGTGATGGTTTCTTTGAGGGACTGATTTCCCGCTGCATCTAACTCGGACATTTTATAAGTCATGGGCATCACCCCTTTAAAAGTCCAACTTGCTGAGGGCGATCCATCTTGCTTAAATACGGTGAGAGTTGCCTGATCCGTTTTGCCTTTGGTTGCCGTAGCACCCCCCAAGTCTGGCGTTGAGTGGGAATCATAAAACCACTTAGAAGCCGCTTTTGGGTCTTTACTAGAGGTGACGAATGTAACAGTGACATCGTTAGATTCTACAGCGGAAGGTGCAGCTTGACGATTCACTTTACTCCCAGTTTTTACCCCAAATGCCCCATCCGCATTGGTCACGGGAATAGTCATTTTCACTCCCGAAACCGATTCCACCAAGAGATCTTTACCTAACCCATCGGCAGCAAATTCAAATCTAGCCTGAGAAAGGGGTTCCTTATCGACTGGCATTGTACTACTCCTTTGTTCTTTCCCTAATTACTGCGCGAAAACAAGGCATCTATTTCTTCAAAAAGTTTGGGCTTGCTTCTACCCCAAGTTAGAAACTTAACCTTGCTTCCGTTCTACACTTTCTACGTTTAATTCAAATTTTTCAGTCAGAAATTGGTCACCACTGACATTAAATTCACTGACTTCATAGCTAACCATCTGACAACCTTTGAGGTTATAAGTTAAGACTTCTTTCGCATCGGGGTCCATGATAGTAATCGCACCATCTGAAAAATTTTCGCTCCATTTTCCATCTCCTCCATAGGTGGCAGGCAAGCCTTTTTTGAAGATGTCATAAAGGTCTTTGTTTCCATCTTGAAGGACTGCTTCAATGGTAACATTTTGGTTGTTATAGTAACCAGTTGAAACAGTTTGCCGGAACATTTGGGCATTTTTTCCCGAGGCGATCGGGGATTTATGTCCGGCGGTTTTAGCTTGGACATCAATGCCACTAATTTTGAGGAGAGGGAATTCTTTTCCCCCGTATGTAAAAGAAAACCTATTTG
>CBFGOM010000263.1:0-7116 GCA_965650385.1 uncultured Oscillatoriaceae bacterium | reverse complement strand
GATGTTAACCGTGGAGAGCGAAAGCCCACAGAGGAAGGCTGATACTCAGGAACTAGACGTTGCAATTCAGCTCGAATTGCAACCACATCATCGGTTCGAGTTTTTTGTACCAGAGCCTCTAAAAGGGGCTGTAAAAATTCCCAGTGAATTTTAGCTTCTTGGGCACAGAAGATTTTAGGATGTTGAGTGGGCCTAGCTTTAGCACTATCAACTAACAATTCTTCATGAAGTTTTTCTCCCGGTCTTAATCCGGTAATTTTAATATCGATATCTTTTCCTGGCACTAAACCACTCAACTGAATCATCTGCATGGCTAGATCATAAATCCGCACGGGTTCGCCCATATCTAACAAGAAAATTTCCCCTCGTTTTCCCATTGCCCCTGCCTGAATTACCAAGCGGGCGGCTTCGGGAATAGACATAAAGTAACGAGTCATTTCAGGATGAGTAACGGTGATGGATTGACCCTCAGCGATTTGCTTGCGAAATCGGGGAACAACTGAGCCACTACTATCTAGGACATTGCCAAACCTAACGATGGTAAAGCTTGTGGAAATACCGGTTCGCTCCGCTAAAGCTTGAACAATCAATTCCGCCACCCGTTTGCTGGCTCCCATGATATTAGTGGGACGAACCGCTTTATCTGTAGAAATTAAAACAAAATTAGCTACCCCACAATCGATTGCACAGCGCACTGTAGTCCAGGTCCCGACGACATTATTAATAATTCCTGGAGAAGGATTAGCCTCGACCAAGGGAACGTGTTTATAGGCTGCGGCATGGTAAATGGTATCCACCTGATATTTGGTCAGGACTCCAGCCAGTCGCTTCTCATCGTTGACTGATCCTAAACAAGCCACACGCTTGAGGGTGGGATAAGCCTCGGCTAATTCCATATCAATGCTATAGAGGGCAAATTCCCCCAATTCATACAGCACTAAACATTTCGGCTGTTGTTGAGCAATTTGGCGGCATAATTCTGAGCCAATGGAACCACCAGATCCAGTAACCAAAACCGTTTTGCCCGTGATATTCATCCGCAGCAATTCAGGATCGGGGATCACTTCTTCTCGACCGAGGAGGTCAGCAATATCGATATTTCTAATTTCACTGATAGAAACCTGACCGGATAAAATTTCACCAATACAGGGAACAGTTTTGACCGGCAGAGACAAGAACTGTAAGCCTTCTAAAATTTGCCGCTTTCTGATGCGATCAATCGAAGGCATCGCTAATAAAATGGTATCAAAAGGCTTTTGGAGTTGGAGTCGCGGTAATGATGTAGGAGAGTAAACCGGGAGTCCCTGAATATTCTGGTTGGCTAAAGAGGGGTCATCATCCACAAAAGCAACAGGTTGATAGCTGGGGTGATGAGCAAGGGATTGAGCCAGTTGCGACCCCGCAGAACCCGCACCATAAATCACAATCCGTTCCGGGGTTTGATTTTGCCGGGTCAGACCCATGACAGTATTTACCAACCATCGCAAAGACAGACGCACTCCTACTACCAATAACAGGGTAAGTAAAGCATCATTGAGGAGAACCGATCGCGGAAGCTGGAGGAACTCAAATAAATAGGCCAGCAGGACAAAAGCGCCGGAACTGAACAGGACCGCTTTGGTAGCAGTTAATAAAAATTCCAAGCCTGCATACCGCAGCACTGGGCGGTACATTCCCGTCACCAGGAAGACCAAAGGCTTGATCACAATTAGAAGTAGAATTAGCCACAAATAGGGCCAGGTTTGTTGAACAGGAAACATATCGCTGAACCGGAGTCCAAATGCCCCGTAGATGGCGACCAGAAAGACTGCGGTATCCAGACTCAACAGGATCAGACGTTTCTGGGGCCTTGAGAGGGAAGCAGCGACGGACTGAAAGGCAGTCCCTAGGTTGTTGATTAGCCAGTTTTGGGTCATGGGAACAGTATAAATTCCATAACGCTCGTTATGCTTGGACTGGGATCCGTGGAATTTGAGAGCCACTTTCATAGAGATCTATGAATTTCCCGGATTGCTGAGAGTTCCCTGAATCCCCGATTACCGGATCCAGACGAGGGGGTAAGGGACGATTTGCAACCAATCTTCAAAAGCTCTGTTGATTATAGGGGATTCTTACTAGGTTGGGAACTTTTGCCTGCCCCCTATCCTGGGAAAGTACAACCCTAAGAATAGACCCTCTCCTACGCCGGTTAATCCCACTCAGCGTTTTTACAACATCACCATTAAATCTACAAAGTCCCCACTTCAGGCGTTCTCCAATGTTCGTATGTTCTTAGTAACGGCTTCAGCCGTTCTCCAGTATTCGCAGTCAGCGAGGGAACTGAATTCATCTGATTACTTCTGGCAGACCCAAAATAAGTGGCTTCCTCATGGAGCGGGAGTGCTCGATTTTCTTCCCTAGACTGAAATGACCCTGATTCCGATAACGGAGTTGACATTAAACTAGACCCAGAAACATCCTGGGTGCGAAGAGGCAGAAGATGACTGAACCAAAAGTTACTAAAATCGATTTACTGCCAGCTTTGATGATTGATGGGGAGTTGCACTGCCCGAGCGATCTCCTAACGGTCAGCCATCCCTTTGGGGATACGATGCACCCAGCCAAGGAGAAGGGATATTTGATTGAAACTGAACGGATTAAAGGAAATTCGTGTAGATATCGATTAATATGACATGAAGACTTCTGGTTTTGGAGCGAGTTTCTCAAAAAACAATCCCAGCAACTTTCTGAGTGGGGAACGGATAAATGTCCTAACCTGCAAGGATATATAATTGAAAACCTCTCAGGGTTCCCCAATAGCAATAGGATCAGACTTCAATTGTGATCGCCTTCGGGCCATCAACAATAGCTTACAATTTCATCCCCTGGAATTCTTAAGTTTGGGTTAGAGTAAATCCCCCAAATTCCCCTCTCAATTCCTTCCCTAACAACCTAGGGTAAGAGCATCTCAATCAGGCTTGACACAAGGATTTGAGAATAAGCATCATGTACTCCTCACTCACGGCTGCCCGGTTCCTTTTTTGTTTCAAGCTACGGGATAGGGTGGCGATCTCTACCTCACGAGGACCCTACCCTATGCCCTTATCAAAGGGTAGGGCTGTTTCCTTCTCAAGGCCAAATTACTTTTTTGCTTGTTCGTAAGCTTTATTTGGCAAGGGATTCACCTATTTTTTCCTACTTTTTCACCTATTATTAGGACATCAGGCCGAAAACCCTTGCGCTGTAACGCTTACGGAATAAGAAAAATTTTTGAATAAAACAGTCCTACTTCTCAAGGGGAGGGAACTGGAGGTGCAGTTAAGCATAAAAATCCTACTGTTGTAAGAGATTACTTCTTCCCCAAATACAGCTCTCCCCCAACCATCCCCACCCCCACCAGAGCTAACCCGATCCAAGCCCCCACGCTATCCCATAGCAGAATACTTAGGGCAATCAGCAGGGTACAGCCGATATAGGTACTGGCAACCTGACTATGACTCCACCCTGCTTGCTGCAATCGCTGATAGAGGTGACTCCGATGAGCTTTGAAGATATTTTCCCGACGGATAAGGCGGCGAGTCAGGGTATAAATGGCGTCGGCGGTGAGGGGAAGGGTGATGGCCAGGGCATTCCAGGCGGGGATGGGGTTGTCTTCGTTGAGGAGAGCGATCGCAACGACGGCCCCTAAGACCGTACTGCCCACATCCCCCATGAAGATTTTGGCCGGAGACCAGTTCCACCACAAGAAGCCGAGGAGACCAGCCACTAGCGGCCACCAGAGAGGTTGGTTGAGGTAGAGGGCAAGGAAGCCGAGTTGTACAGCCGTGACTCCGGCAACGAGACCATCAAGACCGTCCATAAAATTATAGAAGTTAATTAGGGCGGTGATAGCGATGAGGGTCAGGCTGTAAAGGAAGATTTCTCCGGGAAGTCCAAGCTCGTTTAGCCAAGGTTGCGGAAAGGGGCCAAAACAGAAGAGGGTGATACCCCCTACGGTGACTTGGACGAGGTAGCGGATACGGGCGGGGAGGTTGTGCTTGTCATCAAAAAAACCGATGAGGGCGAGGGGAGTGAGGATGGCCCACAGTTGCAGTAAGAAGGGTTGGGAAACGGAAAAGAGGTTTTCTCGGAAAAATTTGGGAAAGTAGCTTGAGAATATAGGGGTTGATAGGGTAATGGCAGCAAAGGCGATGATGAAGCCTACTGCGCCACCGCGTGGAGTTGGTTGGCTGTGGGAACTGCGATCATTGGGGATGTCGAGCAGGTTTTGGCTGAAGCATTGTTTGAGCCAGCCTGTCGTGAGGAGGCTGAGGAGGAGGGTGATTAGAGATAGAATTGGGAGTTGCATTTATGGACGCAAAGTTTGCTGGAGACCCTCATTTATAGTAAACGGTGGTTGCCAGTTTAGGGTGTTGCAGATTTTGCTGGTATTGACCACGAGGGAACCCAGGAGGTGATCCATGGTGGGGGTGTTGAGACAGAGTGCTCGCTCTCACTGCTAAAGATCAGCTCACTAACCAAGAGGAGGTCTGTTGCTCTATATCGAAAGCGCTGCTCGGGTCGATCAACATCATAGCTCCGAGATTGAGGTAGTACAGAAAAGTTTATAATGGTTTGGCTGAAATTCTTTATTACAATGCTATAATAGTTTAGAATCAAAGTTGGTTGACTCCAAATTATCATAAATAAATATATAATAATTTTTAATTAAATTTTTTTATTAATGGCCCCTTGATTAAGGCTTCAAGTTAATGACTAATTTGCACCCTATACTGGTAACTGGTTCTCATCGCTCTGGGACTACTTGGATCGGTAAAATGCTATCTACCTCTCCCTCAGTGGGTTACATACAAGAACCATTTAATCTAGAGCATTCCCCGAAGTTTTGTGGTAGGTGTGCTGCTAAAATTGATTATTGGTACACTTATGTTAATGATGAGAATGAAACCGATTTTTATCTTCCTATTTTAAATACCTTAAATTTTAAATATAACTTATGGGCGCAAATGAATGTCAATACTAATTTTATCGACTACGCCCTAACTCTAAAAGAATATTTAAGTTTTTATAAATACCGCCTCAACAAAGCAGTGCCTCTACTTAAAGATCCATTAGCTTTTTTTTCGGCTGAATGGCTAGCTCGTAGGTTTGGTATGAAGGTAGTGATTCTTATTCGACATCCAGCAGCTTTTGCTAGCAGTTTAAAGAGATTGCACTGGACGTATAACTTTTCTCATTTTTTGGATCAACCTATGTTAATGAGAGATTATCTTTATCCTTTCCATGATGAAATTGTGAAATTTGCCACCGAACCTCAAGACATTATAGAACAAGCAATTTTATTATGGAATATTATCTATTCAACTGTCATAAAATACCAAGAAAAACATCCAAATTGGATATTTTGGCGTTATGAAGATATAGCCAAAGAACCCTTAGAGCATTTTCAAAGATTGTTTAACGAGTTAAATATAGAATTTTCAGAATCGGTTGTATCTAGTATCAAAAGTTATTCAGGAAATTTTAATCCTGTAGAAGTGCCTAAGAGCAGTGCTCGTTTCACTCAACGCAACAGTAAAGAAAATATATGGAATTGGAAAAAAAGGTTAAGTGATTTCGATATTGAACGTATTAGAAATGGGGTAGATAAAGTATCAAATCAATTTTATTCCGATGAGGATTGGTAAGCGGTTCTCATTTGTATGAGAGAAAGGGTAGAGTCTGTTCCAATTCATTTGAGGATTGGTAAGCAGTTCTCATTTGTATGAGAGAAAGGGTAGAGTCTGTTCCAATTCATTTCTTTGATCATACCCACAAGAAGGCAGTATAACCTACCCTAATAATTTAGAGTTTTGCAAAGTAAATTTTAGACCTTCTTCTACGGTAAAGGGTTGTTCCCAGTTGAGCGTAGTGCGAATGTGACTGCTGTCAACCACCAGAGAACTCAAGAGTCGATCAATGATTGAGGTATTAATGGGGAGGGAGCGAGCTAACAGTTTCTCCCCTAGATCTCCCAAATTACCTGCCCATCTTAACAAACCAGGTGGCACTGGCAGCAAATTGCAGGGACAATCTAAATAATAAGCTATCTTGCGGATTAAATCAGGGGTAGAAAGATCGTTCCCGTCACTAATGAGAAAGGTTTGGTTTTTGGCGTTGGGATGGCTGATACAGGTAATAATGGCGTCTATCAAATTGCCTACATAAATCAAGCTGCGGCGGTTATTAACTTGTCCAAAAGGTAGAGGCAAGCCTTTTTTGACTAATTTAACCAAGCGTTCCATATTACCACGGTGTCCCTGTCCGTAGACTAGAGGTGGGCGCAAAATTGTCCAACTCATCTCGCTTTGAGTGGTAAGACTGATTAGGGCTTGTTCTGCTGCTAGCTTGCTCCGTCCGTAAGGGGTATCAGGTTGGCAAGGAGAGGTTTCAGATAGGGGATATTTATTCAAAGTTGCCATTGCTCCGATTGAGCTAAGGAAGATAAAATGCTTGACTCCAGCTTGGATTGAGTGTTTTACCAAGTTAGCAGTTCCTTCAGTGTTTATTTTAAAGAATTCAACTTCAGGGTTAGGTAGGTTTTCTTCAAGAATATGAGCGCGAGCAGCCAGATGAATTACTGTATCTATCCCTTTAAGGCAACTCGTCCAGTTAGTACTGCCGTCAATATTACCAACAGTTACAGGAATAATATAAGAAACAAGTTCGTGAGAACTACTTCGTACTGTCGCCGTTACTAACCACGATGATTTTTTGCGGAGTACAGGAATCAAGTGGCTTCCTATAAATCCATTTGAACCTGTTATTAAAATCTTGATCGTGTTACTAGAAAAATTTCCAGACATATTTATTAAAAAAATATATAGCTGATTGGATAGTAACGAGTGTAAGTTTCCATGATTTATAAGCACCCCGTTCCCAATGATGATATATTTGAACGTTTGGATAAAAGACACTCCGGTATTTTTGGGCCATTCTTAAAGTAATATCTGCATCTTCTAAATACATAAATATATTTTCATCAAAAATTCCAATTTCATCCAGATATTCCCGACGAAAAAGCATAAAACATCCTGACAAGTAAGGAACATCCATTATTGTGTTGTAGCCAGTTTCTCGCATTTCATGCCAATTTAG
>CBFGOM010000262.1:0-7266 GCA_965650385.1 uncultured Oscillatoriaceae bacterium | reverse complement strand
TGGGTTCTGCATAGACTGCGAATGCGTATCGAATGGTGGTGGCTAAACCAAAGTCAAGAATGGTCATTCCTGATTCATTGGCAAAGCTGGCCGATCGCTCATCATTAGGGTGGTTATAAATCCATTCCCCAAAGATAAATACATCGGGTTTATGAGACTGAATATCGGCATTAAACTCCTGCCAAAACCAGATTGGCATATGTTTGACCGTATCCACGCGCAAGGCATCGACACCGCGATCGAGCCATTGTTTAATGGCAGATTTGATATAGTTGCGGTATTGGATATTATTTTCGTTAAAGGTTGCCAACCCTGCTAATTCACAGTTCTGCACCTGCCACTCATCTTCCCAATTGGTCACCTCTCCGTAATGGTGATACCAGTTCTCTTTATCATCATTGAAATCGGCAATTTTCACCCCATCATCATAAAGTTCTCCCTTAACTCCGCTAAAATCGGGGTTACTATGGTTACAGACAATATCGAGAATGAGTTTCATCTCTCGTTTGTGTAACTCATCAATCAGTTTGTCAAAAACTGTATCACGACTGTCTTGGGTTGCGTTGAGGGAGGGGTTATCATCCGGGGCAATAAAGCGAGGATTGAGGCGTTTAAAATCTCGGGTCCAGTAACCATGAATGGCTGCTTGTTCGACAAATAAGGCTTCAACTTGTTCAAAGAGGGGAGTTAACCAAATAGCGGTGATGCCGAGGGATTTAAGATAGTCTAATTTGTCAATAATCCCTTGTAAATCACCTCCCCAATATTTGCCCCAATCTTCTCCCGAGGGGTCGAAGAGTTCAGGATTGGGTCCTTCGCTATTGGTTGGGTCGCCATCAAAAAATCGGTCTACGACGATGAAATAAATGGTTTCTTGACGAAATTCAATAGCCCGGGTAAAGAGAAACTCAAATTCGTTTCCTTCTTCGTCTTTGTGGCTGGTCATTTCAGCCCCGGTGGAGGCGTCAATATTCGAGGGAGAAGAGCCAAATGTGAGAGACTCTTCTTTATCGCTGGAAGTTGGCTGCATAGGTTTTGTGAGGCCACCCTCGGAACAGGTGGAAAATAAAGTGTATAAAAATGCCTGAATACCACCTGAATCGTACCCCCCGAACTTGGGCCAGTCATCTATCTGGAGGAACAAAAACTGACGCTACAAGGGGGCCTCGGGGGGCGACGGACTAGAGTGGATGAAACCCTAGGATTCGGGAAGGGTTTTGAGGGTGATTTTCCACTCGGTGAGACGGGAAGCGAGTTGGAGATTTTGGTCCTCGGGTCCGAGGGCGACTGCCAACTGATCGGGAAGAAGGAACACCTCAGCGGATTGAGTCTCGACATCCAGAGCGATCGCCCCTTCCACTTGTGCGGGGGCTAAAGCATTGGCAATATAAGTAGCGGGGTCTTCGGACCAGGGAATCACTTCGATTTTTTCTCCAGGGATTTCCTGGGCGATCGCATTGAGATGTTCCCCCAGCTTCCCGATACAAGCAGCAACTGGATCGACTTCCGGATCTAAAGAATGAACCGCAATTTTTGTGCGGGGGGGGATATCGGGTTTCGTAGGGATGGAATCCCGGGCCACCCCTTTAATTTCAACCCGCGCTTGTCGAATTTCTGGAACGAGATCGCTAAACAACCCGGAAACCAGATAACTCGTAGCGCGCGACACCCGTAACATCGGTTTAGAACTAGGGCGATCAAAGACTTTTTTCAGATAAACCTTTAATTCTGCCCCCTCTTGATAGTCATCATTGGGTAACTTTTCATATTTGGGGAGTTCCGCTTCTACCAGGGGGTGACCCGCACCTCCGCTGACTCCCAAGACGACCCCTCGGGCATCACTTTTGAGGACCTTACCCACCAGAACAGTCCCCTTGCGATCGGCAAACGTCTCTTGAATATATTTGCACTGCTGTTCTTGCAATTTTTGGGTGAGGACCGTTTTGGTTTGCAATGCCGCCAGACGTCCAAAATCTCCTTGATTGGGAGTCACATCCACAATCACGCGATCGCCAACTTTAACTTTTGCCCCCTTTTTAATCGCCAAATCCAAAGGAATTTCGCGATCGCTATCCTCCACCGTCTCTACTACCGTCTTCGTCGCAATCACCCGAAACCCTTCCGCCTTCAGGTCAAGTTTGACCGCAAAATTTTCAAAGTAGTCTTCGGGAAAATCCTCATCGTTGTGGACTTGGGTGCGACGATAGCGCTCATATCCTTTCAGTAATGCAGCTTTTAGCGCTGCCTGGACCGCAAGCGGCGGTAAAGAGCGCTGTTGACTCATCGTATCAAGCAGCGATCGGAGTCCGGGAAGACTGACCATCGACATTGAGAACACCTCCTACAACGCTGTTCCAAGTAGCTCTGCGCTTAGGGAATTTTACCTGAAAAGCTCACCCATTTTTTAATCATTCCCGGGGATTGGGGAGGTGGGGGAGATGGGGAAGGATGGGGAAGGTAGGGGAGATTGGGGCGGAAACAAGTTCAGTCGTTACTACAGACTTCCCCATCCTCCCCATCCTCCCCACCCTCCGGGCGATCGCCCTTAGACAAAATCGCCAGTTGTAATAATCAGGTTACGGAACTCGGGATCGATGCCTTCGAGGAGAGCCACGACTACAGAGGTATCCTTAGCTAGGACAATCGTCGTATCCGTGGGCGACTCTCCAATCGGTGCAGAAATCAGTAACTCACTAACTTTTAGACCGCCCGTGAGAATAAACTTGTCCTGCCCATCCTCAAAATCTGTAATGGTAGCAATGACTCCGGGACGCAATACAAAGAAATCCCTGCCTGCCCCTCCGGTATAAAGGACAACTTCTCCCGCACTTCCATCAAGGGTGTCGCTGCCATCACCGCCGAGGAGAGTGTCATTTCCGTTTCCGCCTAGGATAAAGTCGTTCCCGGCATCTCCCGTGAGTACATCCTCTCCATCTCCACCGTTGATGAGATCCTCTCCATCTCCACCGTTAATAGTGTCATTGCCGGTAGCGCCTAAGATACTATCGTTTCCGGCATCGCCATTAATCACGTTGCTGCCTCCCGTGGCAACAATGGTATCCGCACCTTCCCCAGCGTTGATGGTGTCGTTACCAGGACCCCCGATGAGACTGTCGTTATCCGCACCCCCATCCAGGA
The DNA here is from genome assembly GCA_965650385.1 of uncultured Oscillatoriaceae bacterium. Lineage (GTDB taxonomy): Bacteria > Cyanobacteriota > Cyanobacteriia > Cyanobacteriales > Laspinemataceae > Laspinema. The sequence continues at coordinate 4,128 of CBFGOM010000262.1, read as the reverse complement.
GATTTTCTCCCTCCCCAGCGATTAGAGTATCATTGCCTTCATCGCCGAAGAGACTATCATTGCCTGCTTCCCCGAATAAAATATCATTGTCCTCACCCCCGCTGATCTGGTCATTACCATCGCCACCGTAGAGGCTATCTTGCGCTTCATTCCCTAAGAGGGTATCGTTGCCAATGCCACCCAGTAAACTATCGTTTTCGGCACCGCCTTCTAAAAAATCATTGCCCTCATCGCCTAAGAGCGTATCAGTTCCCTCATTACCTATTAAGGTATCGTTTCCAGCTTCACCGAATAATAAATCCTGCCCCGGTCCGCCTAAAAGGGTATCATTGCCGCTGCCACCAAAGAGGGTATCATTTCCTAAATCTCCGGAGAGGAAATCGTCATCTGCTTCTCCGAATAAGAGGTCGTCCCCTTTGCCACCGAACAGGGTATCGTTCCCAACACCGCCGCGCAAGGTATCGCGGCCCTGGTTGCCAAAAAGGTTGTCATCTCCTTCTTGTCCACTCAATTGATCGTTGCCTTCACCGCCATAGATGCTATCGTTACCCGCACCCCCAATTACGGTATCATTGCCGAGGTCCCCAAAGAGCAGATCATTGTCGGCATCCCCAAAGATTTGATCTTCATCTTGTCCCCCATACAGGGTATCAGCGCCGTCACCCCCGGCCAAGAGATCGTTCCCTTGATTCCCGAAAACAACATCCTCCCCATCGTTGCCGAAGAGAGTATCATTGCCTTCACCACCAAAGAGTTGATCGTTACCATCACCACCAAAGAGTTGGTCGTTTTCTTTGTCGCCGTAGAGGAAATCGTCCCCACTTTCGCCGTAGAGGGTATCGTCATTTTGGCCGCCGTACAGGGTATCGTTAGCGCTACCGCCATTAAGGATGTCATTCCCCACATTGCCAAAGATGATGTCATTACCGGCTTCCCCGATGACATTATCCTCACCGGCTCCAGCATAGACGAGATCATCTCCGTCTCCACCGGAAATGGTGTCGTTGTTGATGCCACCACCGATGATATCGTTGCCGCCACCGCCTTCAAAAATATTGAATCCTGATTCACTGGTGAGGGTATCGTTGCCTTCATCTCCGGAGAAAAAATTGTTCCCGGATCCACCATCGAGGAAGTCGTCCCCTTGACCCCCGAAAAGGGTGTCGTTCCCTTCTTCTCCAAAGAGTTGATCGTTACCTTGGTTCCCAAAGAGGAGATCATCTCCAAGGCGACCAAAGATTTGATCATTCCCGGCATTCCCAAAAATTGTGTCATTGCCAACGGATCCGAAGATGCTATCGTCACCGACGCTACCTTGAAGGGCGTTGGGAAAATTGAATCCTACAATGTTACTCCCTGCGGCACGGGCGGCAACGACTAAACTCCAGTAATGGTTTGCATTAAAGGTTCCGGTATCGTTTTCTAGGAAGAAATAGCCAACGCCGATATTATCAACTCCGGTTTTGAGGAGGGTGTCTCGCTGTCCGGGATCGTTGAACCAATTTTCAACAACTTGCTCTGGGTTGGGAAGGGCCGCAGCAATATTCTCCTGGAAGTTACTAAAGCGGTATCCGACTGCTGCTAACCGGCTGACTGTTGTGGAGCCATCTGAGCCGGTGAGACTGAAAAAGTCGTTGTCCGCCATATCTTCGGCATGGATTTGGGCGGCTCGATTCAATTGAGAATCAAGGGCCACGGGCGGCAAATTGGCGAGGGCGCGTCGTTGATTGACTAGCGCTACAACCTGATTGATAAATTCAGAGTTGGTTGTCATCTCATTTTTCTCCTTTGGGCTTGCTTGCCTTATAATCCATCAAATCATAATGGCGCGTTTTCGATAGAAATGCCAAAGGAGAATAGGTGGAGGGAGTGGGGTTCTAAAAGGACCGACATAGTTGGGAGTCGGAGGGGACCTGGGGAATCAAAGGGGGATTTGCTAGGGTTTCTAGTTGCTGCAAGAGTTCGTTTTCAAGGGGTGCTGTTGCCAAAATTTCTGGTTTGAGATCTCCCCATTTTTTGCCGGATTGGGTCCGATATCGGATTAAAGTGTGGGGGATTTCTGGAGAGATGAAGACGCGGGGAGGGGCGAGTTGTCCTAATAGTCGGGCATGGCGATAATGGGGCGATCGCATGAGTGCCTGATCTAATTGTTGGGCGATCGCCCTGGGTGACTCCTGGGCCTCATCGAGTAACAATAGATAATGGGCAATCGGTTGGTTGACAGGAACGAGGGTTTTGAAAAAGGTGGTTTCTAAGGATAAGTCTTCGAGGATGGTTTGAACAAAGGGTTCGGAGAGCTTTTCCCCCACTAAATCGCTGATGCTGCGATCGCGTCCTAGAAATTCTAAACAGGGAGTTTTGTGATAAAAATGGGTGACTCGAATGCGATCGCCTATCCGGTATCGATACAGCCCTCCTTTTTGCGAAATAATCAGGGTATATTCTTTCCCCAGTTTAATTTGATGGAGTTTATAAATCTGTCCCGCCTGATCCTCAAACTCAAAAAATACTTCATTGATCAGGGGAACAAATCCCTGGGCAGCAATCAAGGGAATGGTCATTGGGGCTTCGGTTGCCAGTAATCCTTTGCCCTGTACCATCACGCCGGGAAAAAGTTTTCGCAGAAATTCTGCTTGTTGCCGGGAGTGACTGCTATCCCAACAAGAAATAAGTTTCAGTTTCGGCCAAATTTCAGTCCAGGGAATCGGGGACTGCCTCAACAGTTGCGCGCGATCGCCAGAGATTTTATGACCTAATTTTTCTACCAGTGACACCCGATGGATTTCTATGTAATCCAATAGCACTTTTAGAAAGCTAGGACTCCAAATGGAAATCGCTTCTAAGCAGTCTTCGCATAACAGTTCCAAACTCAACTGTTCTTTAAATTCATCGGGGTCTTGTAAGTGTTTCAGTCGAGGGGGTGCGACTAATACCAAACTGAGTAAAGCCCGCAACCACCCATCTAAATATTCAGAATCATCCGCCAGTCCGCTAGATAGTTCGTTAAGGAGTTGGGGGTCTTTTAGTTGTGGAGAAATGCAGAAATAAAATTTTCCTGTCTCAAATTTAGGTCCATTCTGTATCAGATCATGTACCCACACACAAAACATGGAATTAAAGCTAGAACGTAGGGATTGAGTGTAAGGAATCCATTTAGCTGGTCCCCGACTCCCGGATGTTTTTTCATAAAATAAAATCGGTTCCGGGGTCAGAGACTTTCCCGGCAAGCTAGTTTTATGACCGGGTTTCTTGGGTTCCAGATTTGAGGCGAGGTCAGCGGGTTCTATCCAGTCTTTAATGTCGTCATAGTTGACAACTGGAATCCGATTCCATTGCTCATTTAAGGAAGCTTTGGGATCGGAGCTTAACTCTAGTGATTTGCTATAGTCACTGGATAGAAAATTTCGATAAATTTCTTGTTGAACAGACCGCTGAGACCTCCGAGGAGTTTTTAAGGCTTGGGCAAATTTATAGGCATACAGCCCAATTAAAAAAGAAAACAGTTGAATAATAGGACGCATGATGTTTATCTAATGAGAAAGAAATGAATTAATCAGTAGCCAAAAGGGGTAAGGTAAAATGCACTCTAGCATTTTACTGAGTTCAGAAAGTTGTAAAGAGATAAAGCCTCAGATAGAAACTCTCATTGTTGGCTTATGACTTATACAACCTAATTTTGCTTAAATCCGTTTTTTATAAAAATTTAATGCGGGGAATGATGGCGGGGAGAGACTTTTGTATTAGGATACAGATGGCTGGCAATGGGAAGATAAGCACCATCAGCAATGGTAACTCCGGGACCGAAATGTGTACCCGATCCGACAAATACATCAGTGCCAATTTTGACGGATTTTACATATAACATTAAGTTGTTATGTTTGGGTTTAATGACATGACTATAAATCCCGACTCGATGACCGACAATGGTGCGATCGCCGACTTCTAATAATCCGCGATCGGCCAGTTCTAAAATTGGCATCCAATAAATCCCTCGCCCAATTTTTGCCCCCCACAATCTCAACCAGAGGGAAAATGCCCCAGGAATCAGCCGTAACACCGATTCAATCGCCGGAAACGTAATATAAATAGCCTGAATTTGATGACCTCCCCACCAAGGAGAATAGTCTG
>CBFGOM010000261.1:0-7340 GCA_965650385.1 uncultured Oscillatoriaceae bacterium | reverse complement strand
CAACTCCTCCGCCTCGTCTGAGGTTTCGTCTTTGGGAGATTCCGGGTCCTCTTCCGCTAGTGGGGGTTCCTCTGATGCGGTTTCAGGGTTCGGTTCGTTGGCAGGTAAGGTGGGTCGAGTTTCGGTATTCGCTTGCGCTAATTGGGAAGGGGATGGAACAGGTAACTCCGCAAGTGCAGGTGTTGCAATGGGGACTACCAAGCTAAGGGTAACGAGCCAGGAATTCCAGATGAGTTTCATCTTAGCAACCTATGGTGGATTTTGAGGGAAGACTGTTGGAGGAAGGGTCGAGTTTCGCTCTGATACTGTTCCTATTGTAGAGATAAAATTTAGGAACGGGCACAAGGGTTATCAATTTATTTTAAATTGCCTGAATTGAACCGAAAATTAAGGGAAATAAAAACAAATGAAACTCAATCTGATATGAAATTCGGTGGTGACAAGTCTATAAAAACTAGCTCTGAATTGGTGGATTTGTAGGGGCGGAATGCGCAGGCCCTGGATGGGGCTTCGAGCATTGCGTCCCTACAAGAAATATCGCTCAATAGTATTAAAAAATCTATAAACACTGGTATTTTTCTAATAAAATTCCCTCGCTTAAGATAGAGAGGGAATTGTTGCCTAAATGCCCAATATGTGTTATGAAGGAGTTCAGTGAGATTAGAGAACCATCCCCTGCTTCACTTTCTAGCTAATGGGGGATTTTACACAGCAGCAAGAACCGATTCAAACACATCTAAAACCAACCCTTCCCGAGCAAGAACGGAGTTAGGAAATGCTGCTTTAACATCTCCATCTAATTTATCCAAAAATTCATCATTGTGAGTGGGGTCGTGATGGAAGATTACCAGTTTTTTCACCCCAGCGGCTTTGGCAACTTTGACGGCTTCCTGCCAGGTGGAATGTCCCCAACCATGTTTGGGGGATTTAGGATTATTATATTCATCATCACTGTACATCGCATCGTAAATTAACAAATCTGCATTGCGTGCCATGTGGAGAACGGTTTCATCCATGCGATCGGGAAAATGTTCGGTATCCGTACAGTAAAATACGGTATGACCTTTATAGGTGACACGATAGCCCATTGCACTATTGGGATGATTTAAGGGTCCGGTTTCAAAGTAGATATCATCCACATGAAAGGGTTCACCACAAACCATTTCTGAAAATTTCAAATTCGCCTGCATTCCTTCTAGGGGAACGGGGGAATTGGGATGGAGAATTCTTTCTACAAAATGCTGTTCCATTGATTCGGCATCCAGGGGAACAGATCCATGAATATGCAGGCTATTTCCGCGAATAAAGGCGGGGGTAAAAAAGGGAAAGCCCTGGATATGATCCCAGTGGTAGTGGGTGAAAAACATATAAGCTTCGATGGGCATTTCTTTTTGCAAGGTTTGTCCTAAAACTTGCAATCCTGTACCGGCATCAAAAATTAGGCGTTTTCCACCAATTCGCATTTCCACACAGGAGGTATTACCGCCATAGCGAACAGTGTCCTTTCCGGGGGTCGGAATACTGCCTCGAACGCCCCAGAATTGGACAACAAACTCAGAGGAAGGGTTCGTTTCCATACAGGCTCTTACGGTTTTGTATTTGAATAAGTGGAACTAACTTAACTGTGTCAACGAGAGGACTGGGAAAACCGATGACGATCGCCCGATGTCTCGATGTCTGAATCTAACCCGTTAATGAGGGCAAATATTACCCTGCTTGACCCAATTTGGGTCTAAATGTGCCAGTTTGACCCTGATGGCGTAAAAGATGGTCACAAAGCACTAAAGCCATCATTGCTTCTACCATGGGTACGGCTCTGGGTAATACACAGGGGTCATGCCGTCCTTTAGCTGCTAAGATGGTTTCTTCGCCTAAGCTGTTTACGGTGCGCTGTTCTTTGCGAATTGTAGCAGTTGGTTTAAAGGCAACTCGAATAATAATATTTTCTCCGTTGGAAATTCCGCCTTGAATTCCGCCAGAACGATTGGTGCGGGTGCGAATTTCTCCCTGCTCGTCGGTATAAAATTCGTCATTATGCTCGCTCCCTGTCATCAAGGTCCCAGCAAATCCGGACCCGATTTCAAATCCTTTACTCGCAGGTAGAGACATGACCCCTTTGGCAAGATCCGCTTCGAGTTTGTCAAATACGGGCATTCCCAAGCCTTTGGGAACGTGACGCGCGACGCATTCGACGACGCCACCTGTAGAATCCCCTTCCCTGCCGATTCGTTCGATGAGTTCAATCATGCGATCGGCACATTCTGAATCAGGACAGCGGACGATATTGCTCTCGACTTGAGCGAGGGTGACTTGGTTGGGGTCGATGACGCCTTCTAAGTCTTTGATGCGCTTCACATAGCCGACGATTTCTACTCCGGCGACTTCATGGAGAATTTTCTTGGCGATCGCACCGGCGGCAACTCTACCAATCGTCTCCCGTGCAGACGATCGCCCTCCCCCTTGCCAGTTGCGGATCCCATATTTGGCATCATAAGTGGCATCGGCATGAGAGGGACGGTAGGTATCCGTCATTTCGTTATAATCCTGGGACCGCACATCCTTGTTTCGCACCAAGATACTAATGGGTGTCCCTAGGGTTTTTCCCTCAAACACCCCAGAGACGATTTCGCAGGTGTCTAATTCTTTGCGCGGTGTGGTAATTTTACTCTGTCCCGGTCTTCTCCGGTCTAGTTCAACTTGAATTTCTGCTTCGCTAATATCGAGTTGGGGTGGGCATCCATCAATAACGACCCCTACACCCCCACCGTGGGATTCTCCAAATGTGGTGACTCGAAACAGATGCCCGAAAGTGTTTCCCATGATTGATGCTCAAACAGCGTTAGAACTTGTATTTTATCCGAAACTGCACCGTTTCGTCACCCCTACTGGTCCCTTTCTCAGGATTAGGGACTGGGAATTAGGCTGAATTTAGCGCAATTCCCTCCATGCCCGGATTTTGCCTAGATCCAAGTCCGGAATTTAGTCTGAATCGGGCAACAGGCGCTATGCTTTTAAAGCGATCAGAACTCTGAAATCTAGTTTTATTCTCCCGATGGGTTTCCCCGATTGATGTTCTGTTCCAGGGGAATTTCAATAATAAACTCGGTGCCTTTTCCGACTTCGGAAATACAGTGCATTGTCCCCCCGTGCTTTTCAACGATAATTTCATAGCTAATGGCTAATCCCAATCCGGTGCCTTTGCCAATGGGTTTGGTGGTATAAAAGGGGTCAAAAATTTTGCTAATCGCCTCGGGTTTCATGCCGATTCCGTTATCAGCGATCGCAATTTGGACTCGGTTTCCCTCAACTTGGCGGGTGGTAATCCGAATTAACGGGTCGGACAATTGTCCCATCGGTTGAATTGCCGCATCCGTCGTATTTTTGAGCCAATCCTCCCCCTTCATTTCAACTGCATCGATCGCATTCCCTAAAACGTTCATAAAGACTTGATTAATTTGCCCTACATAACAGGTAATTTCTGGAATGGGTCCATATTCTTTAATCACCTGGATCGACGGGCGATCGCTCTTGCCTTTCAGCCGATTTTGTAAAATCATCAAAGTGCTATCAATATTTTCATGCAAATCCACAGCTTTCATGTCGGATTCATCTAACCGCGAAAAAGTTCGCAAAGATTTGACAATATCTCGAATGCGATTCGCCCCCAGTTGCATAGAGGCGAGGATTTGGGGGAAATCTTCTACTAAATAATCCAAATCTATTCTCTCGATTTCTTCCTCAATTTCTTCATTGGGCTGGGGATAATAGGTTCGATAGAGTTCAACTAAATTCAACAAATCTTGCATATAATCATCGGCATGGGTGAGATTTCCATAGATAAAATTCACCGGATTATTAATTTCATGGGCAACCCCGGCCACGAGTTGGCCCAAGGATGACATTTTTTCGGTCTGAATTAATTGGCTTTGGGTGCGTTGGAGTTCCTGTAGGGTTTGTTGCAATTCGTGGCTTTTCGCTTCGGCAATTTGGGCAGATAAACGAGCTTGAGTATAAAGTTCCGCTTGATTAATAGCGATCGCGAGTTGGTCACCAACGGCTGATAACAGTTCTACATCCTCGGATTTCCACAGTCGGATTCGGTCATGACAAGCACAGGAAATCACTCCTATTCTCCCCGATTCGGTTTGCATGGGCATCACTAACATTGCCCGATATCCCAGGTTGCTTAAAAACTCCTGAAAAATAGCATCACTCACCTCGGTAATATCATCAAATTTAATAATTTCTCGGCTCAAAAGTCGATTGACCATCGGTCCAAGTTGTTCCACTGGATAACAGCCAATTAGGTTCATTAATCCAGGATTTCTAGCTTCAGTAACTACTTCCCAAATGCGCTCATTTTTGTTTTCTCGATACCAGGCAAAGTGACAACGGTCAATTTCCATCACCTGTTGGATTTCCTGGACCACACTATCGAGAATGGTATCCAATTCCAAAGAGTTTCTAATTTGGGTGGCAATCCGATTCAGCAATGCTTCCCGTTGAGCTAATTCTCTATATTGAGCTTCACTGTATTGCAAGGCAAGTTCAGCTTGTTTGCGATCGCTGATATCAATGGTGGTGGCAATAATCCGATCAATCCGATCTTCACTATCTATCAACGGACTCAGGGTCATCAGCCACCACTTCTCCTTTCCATCTGCCACAAAACGCTCCTCAAAAGAGAGCGTTTTTCTCAACTGGACGCACTGAAAATAACGAGGATACCAAAGCTCTAGCATCTCTGGAGATAAAGCTTCCCTCAACGTTTTTCCCAGCATTTTTTCTAGCGGAATTTGAGAAGTTTGTGCCATTTTGGGATTAATTCCAGCAAAGCGAAATTCCCCTTTTTCTAAAACTTCCATCACAAAAATACTGTAATCGACTCCTTCCCATATCGCCCGTAAAAACTGCTCTCTTTCTTGTAACTCCTGTTCGATTTTTTTGCGGGTGGTAATGTCTAAAACAGTCCCAAACAGCCGCACCACTTCCCCTTGAGAGTTCTGCTCCACTTTTCCTTTGGCGTGCACATACCGCAGGGACCCAGAACGGTGAAAAACCCGATGTTCTAGGTCATAGGGAATTCCCAAGGTAATCGCTGTTTCTATCCGATTTTGGAGGGCTTCAGCATCTTGCGGATCAATTTTTTTGAAAATTTCGGGCAAGGGAGGCGCTTCCTGTTCTGGGTCAAAATCGTAAATCCGAAATAGTTCTTTAGACCAAATCGTCTTACTTGTTGCTACGTCAAACTCCCAGTTTCCCACATGAGCAATTTGTTGGGCTTCTTCTAACAATCGTTGACTTTGTTGGAGACTGATTTGGGCTTGCTTGCGCTCACTAATATCTTCAAAAACTGCTAGAAAATATTGGGGTTCACCCTTTGAGTCCCTAATCATCGAAGCAGTCATATTCACCCACACTAGCGAGCCATTTTTATGGAGATATCGCTTTTCCAAGGTGACTGTATTAATGGCAGGGTCATACAACTGTGTTTCGGCTGTTACATCCGAATTCGCATCATCGCCATAGGTGATATCTTGATAGGTGAGACTAGCCAACTCTTGGCGACTGTATCCCAAAATCTCACAGAATTTTTGATTCACCTCTAGCCAATTTCCCTGTAATCCCACATGAGCAATGCCGACGGCAGCCTGCTCAAATGCGGCCCGGAATTTTGCCTCACTTTCTCGCAATAAGGCTTCGGCTTGAATGCGATCGCTGATATCCGTAAAGGTACAAACTGCGGCATAAAGTGCGGTTTCATTGGGACGAAACAAAGCTTGAGTATTGACCAAAATCCAGGTTAAACTCCCATCAGGTTTATGAATTCCCATGATTTGATCTCGAAAGGACTCCCCAGTCTTTAAGGTAACTGCCAGGGGATATTCTTCCGCTGGAAAGGGCGAACCATCTTCTCTGACTGCCCGCCAGTGCGGATCGATCGCGGTCCATCCCATCATCTGTTCCAGGCTCAAGCCAAGAATTTGTCTAGCACTTTGATTGTAAGTATAAATAATGCCGTTAGCATCTTGCATAACAACCCCTTCACTCATGGCACTCAACACTGAGCGATAGCGGGTTTCGCTTTCCTGCACCGAGGCGAGTAAACGCTCTTGTTGCGCTTCCATCTGTTTGCGATCGGTAATCTCCCGAGCAACAGCATAGATCAAATCTCCTCCCGGACTCGCAGAACTCCAACCAATCCATTTATAGGAACCATCTCGACACCGATAGCGATTTTCAAAATAAATCGTGCTTTCGCCGGTTGAGAGTTTCGCGACTTCTTCTAGGGTTGAGGGGACATCTTCAGGATGGACTAATTTTAAAAATGAAATTGAGAGCAATTCCTCAATGGTATATCCTAATATTGTTTCCCATGCGGGATTTAAGTGCTTAAAATAACCATCAGTTCCCGCAATACAGAGTAAATCCAGAGATAAATTGAACCATTGTGCGATCGCGCTTTGCAATTTTTCCGAGGGGTGACGTTCATTAATGGTTCCTTCAATCCGAAGAGGCATCCCCTGATCATCGGCGATCGCCCAAAATTTACTGTGTAGGTCCCTGCATTGCCCATCAATCCCCACAATGGTGTAGTTAACTTCCACCGTCTCGGTTTCCCAAACCTGCACTAAAGATTGGACCACCTGCGATCGCCATTGCGGTTCAATTCCTTCAGTCCAAAACTCTGGCTGATTCTCAAACCCCGCCACTGTTCCCCCAAACAGTTCGGCTGCCGCAGGGTTCAAATAATCTAGGCGATCGCCCCCAGCATTGATAAATATAATTCCGTCTTTAACTTCATCGAAAATTCGACTCATGCAACACACTCCCTCACCAGGCTTTGACGTTTCTCTAACTCTTCATCTTGTTGTGAACACTCCCCTGATTTCCTGAGCGCGTTCCGGCCCCTTTTTTTGACAAGAACTCCCACAAATGACAGGAACTCCTCCCATAGGGAGGCACAGTACAAGAACAGTACATCTCTCTTGCCTTCCGGTGAGGCATCAGTGCAACAGCCTTTCAATCATTCATTCCTCTAAGGGTGATGCCCTAAAATCGCCCTCAATTTTCACCAACCATACCGAATCTCCCGCGATCGCCCCCCTGTCCTTTCCTCTCCTCACTATAAACCGCTCTAATTCTTTTTTGCCAATAAAAAAGCGCCCCTGTATAGGGACGCTTTTTATCTTACAGACTGACTATATGTCGCGTATAGAGTCCGTCTGAATCTTCAGTTAAAACTTAACCGTTGATAGAAGGAGCAGTCAAAGCAACCGGAGTCGCTTCGCCAGCAGCCAAATCAAGGGGGAAGTTGTGAGCATTACGCTCGTGCATCA
>CBFGOM010000260.1:0-7416 GCA_965650385.1 uncultured Oscillatoriaceae bacterium | reverse complement strand
TATGCCTTCTGCTTGATATCCGCCCTGTGCTCCAATAGTCCAGGTTGCATCTCTATCTGTTAGCCACCAGTTTGCTGGCGTTGGATTTTTTAGCCAACCACATCGGAGTTCCGTTGCCGTGGCAGGAAGTGTGGCTGAAATTAACGCAAGGGTAAGCCATCCAATTTTTTGCATAGTTGTGAGATTTTGCACTTAATTTACAATAGTGCAATAGAGTTCTTCCTTATCAGTTTTATTTTATCACCAAAAAATCGATAGGTCTAGGGGTTTCGGAAAAAAAGTCGCGATTTTTGGGAATTTTAGTGAGATTAGCGCCAGAGGAACAAGAGAGCAATTCCCACAAGAGAGACAACGGCACCGAGAATGGCGCGAATGCTGACGAATTCCCCAAGGGCGATCGCCAGGGGTAAGACAAAGATGGGACTGGTGGCGCTGAGGGTTTGGGCAATGCCTGCGGGAGCGAATTTGAGGGAAATCTGCTGTAACCAAATTCCCAGATAGGTGCTAAAAAAAGCAGTGACGAACACGATCGCCAAGAGACGTTGTGACCCTAATCCCGAGAGGACCTGGCGACCCTGTTTCCATAACATCCACAGAAGTAAGAGGGAAACTCCCGCTAACAAGCGGATCAAGGTACTCCATAAGGGGTCGATCGCCGTTTGTGCGAGGGCAGCGCGCGAGAGGACCGCCCCCACTGCTTGAGCAAGGGCCGCCAGCAATCCCAAACTGACTCCAGGCAATAGGCGGGTGGGGGTGTCACTCCCGGAAACCCGTTCGGCAATTGTCCAAGCAACACCAATAATCGTAATCAGCATCCCACTCCAGGCGATGAGGGTCAGTTGTTCCCCTAAAAAGACAATCGCGAGTAAAGCAGTGAAAGGGGGTGCCAAGGTGTGAATTAACAGGGTGCGTCTTGCGCCAAGTTGATTGAGGGCAGCAAAAAACACTGTATCTCCAAAACTAATGCCGATCGCGCCACTCAGGACTAATAGGACGAGGGGGAAGACGAATGGAGTGAGGGGATTGAATGAAGCGGAAAGCGGGGGGAGGAAGGCGGGAGAATTCAGCGCAGGGATTAGGAAGTCTCGCAGGAAGAGGGTGAGCAGCAGCAAGGCGATCGCCACGACTCCTTTACTTAAATTGAGCAGCATGGGGGGTATTTTTTGTCCGAGGTAACTGTAAACCACGGAAACAACTGCCCATAAGAATGCCGCACTTATGGCGGCAAGCTCACCTTTGAATTCGGCGATCGCATTCATGTGGAACAAACAATTAAATTAGGGTTCTATTGATCGTATCAGCTTTAGGGAATAATCGGGGGATTGTGGGTCTGTTTGATACCCAATTATTAGCACTCTCAAGGTCAGAGTGCTAATAATTATTCCGGCGATTGCATCCGGGAGGAATAGATTTGTCAAATTCAATCTGACCTTTTAAAATAAAAGCAAATCTGGTAACAGTGGTAACGATTTTATACCGAAAACCCTGGTATCAAAGAAATATTAAAACCAACGTAGAAAGCGGGAGGATGTGGCAATGGAATACACCTTCGACATTTTAGGGGTGTCCCCGATTTTATATTTTTTTAACCAACAACAGGAGAAAGTCATCACCGATTCAGGAGTCGGAGTGGAATATCTGGGAACTCCCAAATGTACCCTAGATGCCTTTATTGATTCCGTCCAGATGGTTTCTCCAACTAAAGAGTGGGATTTAGATGGTGTGGTCCAAACGGTGATCAACTTTTGGATGCATAATCCCGATAAAATTGGTTATTGGAAAGGACGCTTAGAAGATGCGGGAGATCATAATTTATTAGTCGCTCGCGTGGCGGACATGGGTTCATTACGCGCTACCTTTGAATCCATCTTGAAGCATTAAAAAAGGATGAAGGCTGAAGTTTAACGTCCCGACTTCAGTCGTTCTCCCGAATTAGTCCAGAACAAACTCCCCCCAACTCCCTGAATCACAGGAGACTTTTGACAAGGGCACCGGTGAGACGTTGGTCTATGAGTGAATCTACTCACCAAGACTCGGACGGTCCAGTAGGGGACTGGTGATAGTGATCGCCTGGAAGCACTGATCGCGATCGCATTGAGTCTTCGATAAGAATCACGGCGCAAAGTATCCATCATGTCTGATAATAGATCCTATGAGGATAGGTGATGGGGAGTGTAAGAGCATGAAATCAGGGATATTTGCGATCGCCGCATGGACAATCACAATCACGATGAGCGCCACAATGACAGCACCTGCCGTGGCGGAAAACCCAGAACACCTGAAACAGTTGCTCGAAACTAACCAGTGTCAGGGATGTGACTTGAGCTTCGTTAATCTAGCGGGTCAAAACTTACGCGGGGCGAACTTAGAGGGAGCGAACCTCAAAGGGAGTAACTTAGAGGGAGCGAATCTGAATGAAGCCTATTTAGTAAATGCCCAGCTCATGGATGCTTCATTACAGGGGGCAAGTTTGATTGCCGCAAGACTGCATGGGGCAAATTTACAGAATGTAGACTTATCTCGGGCTAACCTCACACTAGCAGGGATGGTGCTTGCCAATTTAACGAATGCGAATTTGCAATCCGCGAACCTAGTCGGTGCTAACCTAGAGAGTGCCGAATTGGTGGGCGCCAATCTCCATAACACCACGCAGTCTGTGGGGAACGAGCTTCAGTTGAGTCTTGAAGATAGCGGACCCTATCCCTTTGATATCGCTGGGGTCAACTTGCGCGATGCCAATCTCACCGATGCGAACCTGATGGGTGCTAACTTGATGGCATCGGATCTCACAGGGGTTCAGGTGAACTATGCTCATTTACAGCAGGCACAACTAGACGGTGCCAATCTGCCACAAGGATTTACGATTTCTAAATTTTAAGGGGCGATCGTCCCTGGGTGTAGACTAAGCACCGGCGAAATTGTGAGATAACAGAGAATTGGAAAGGGATAAACTCTCAATTCTCTGTTTTTTTATGGCTAAACCCGACACCCTTTAGGGTGCGGATTGTTGGAGTTTGATGAGAGTGGCACTGCCATCGGGGGCGATCGCACCGCGCAAATCAGCCTCGGCAAACTCCGTATCCGTAATCTTGGCCCCGAGTAAATTAGCCCCGAGGAGATTCGCGCCTGTTAAGTTAGCCCCACTGAGGTTGGCATTCTCCAGATTGCTGCGAGAGAGGTCCGCACGAGTCAAATCCGCGCCACTCAAATCCGCACCACTCAAATCCGCGCCACTAAGTCGGGACCCGGAGAGGATGGCATCGACTAAGGAAGACTGAGGACAGATCCAATAAACCCCGGCGCGGTTTGCATCGAACTCCTCATCAAAACAAGTCTCTGCATTACAGAGGGCAGCACGCAGGTCCACCTCGCTTAAATCTGATCCCCGGAGGTCAGCGGAACGTAGATCAGCACGGTAGAGATAAGCTTGGGCAAGGTTGGCATCGGTGAGCTTGGTCCAGCGCAGATCAGCTTTATAAAGATAGGCGACGGATAAATCGGCATTGGGGGCGATCGCATAAGCATTTCTCCCATTGGGATCAAACCCAAGGGGAAACAGAGTCTGGCTGTTATAGAGCGCCTGAGAAATATCTGTTCCTCCCATATCTGCCCATCTCAAATCCGTCCCTCTGAGGTCAGAGCCTTTTAGATAAGCCCCTCTCAGATCTGCCCCTCTCAGGTCCGCCCCTCGAAAATCTATCCGGCGCAAATAGGCGGAACTTAGATTAATTTCCTGCAAGATGGCATCGCGAAAAATAGCTCGACTGAGATTCGTGCCACTCAAGTGCGCCTCACAGAGATTGACCTTGGAAAACAGTCTCTCTCCTTGAGCATATCGAGTTAGCAGTTGATGAATATCCATGAGTGTAATGAGAATCGGTAAGGGGTGGGCTAAGTGAGGGGAAAGCGTCCGGGTTTAGAAGCGTTCCCCAATCTTGAAGATAGCGCTGAGGTCCTGTTGATCGCTCACGGCAAATTCCAAGCGCACGGGACCAAAATCGGTGAGTAAGCGTACCCCCAGACCTAAGCCGAACCCATTACCCGGTTTATTTCGCACTTCCCCAGGTTCTCCATACACGGAATCTCCCGAACCGAGGTCACTGGCAAAGTCAGCAAAGACAGTGCCGCCTAAAGCTGAGGAATAGGGCAAATCTAAGTCCTCGATGAGGGGAAAGCGATATTCTACGCTGCCTTGAATATAATGTTGTCCGGTGCCGATCTCACCGTCCTGATACCCCCGCACTGAGTCACTGCCGCCCAAATTAAAGGCTTGATAGGGCGGGACATCGCCGATGATGGTTCCCCCTTGGAGGTTAAACACAAAGGTTTGGTTCTGAAAGAAGGGGACAAATTGGGTAAAGCTGGCACTTAAACGGTTAAACAGGATATCGGAACTGCCAACGGGGATGGATTGTTCTGTTGCAAGTTGAAAGCGATAGCCTTGGGTCGGCCATTCGCTACTGTTTCGGCGGTCTTGCAATAATCCTAGGTTAAGGGTCACGAGGGTATCGAGACCTTTCTCGCTGAAGGTGAGGGGATTGCCAAGACGATCGCTGGTGTAGAGGCGATCGGTAAAAGCAGAATTGCGAATGGCAACGCGCTGGTAACTGGCTCCTGCGGAGAGGACGACGCCGTTTGGCGTGACGGGTTGGTAAAAGGAGAAGCTCCCTCCGAGGCGATCGACCCAAGCTTCGTGGTCATGGATGAGATTAACTTCGCGATCGCCTTCGAGAAACTGAGACTCGGGCGATCGGGTATTAAATAACCGGACTTGATATCCGGGATCGAAAGCTCCAGACTCTAGCCAAGGGTCGGTATAACGCAAAATGCCCCCAATGGTGCGCTCACCCCCTTCCAGACGCAGATCGAGGGTGTGGTCATTTTCCCCAAGGTTGGTCAGAATCAAGTCAACGGTGCCATGAATCCCTTTAATTGAGCTATAGCGCGGTAAGGGAACGATCGCAAAATCTGGTTCTTCATCCAGTTGTTCTTCAATGGTTTCCAGTTCCGGACGCTGCGGCTGAATCGGGGGATTTGGGCGCTGCTGGGAAATTCCCCGTTCTAAACCGTCGCCTTTTAGACCCTCTGCTGAATCCGATCGGGGGCTGTTCAGGGAGGGGGTTGCCGGTTGCAACCAATCCGCTGCTACGGGATAGAGAGATTGAAAATTCACAGGGGTGGTTTCTGCTCCTTGTCCCCAAGCGGGAAGGCGAGGAATTAAAAGGACAGAACTCGCTCCTAGCACTAAAGCTAGGGCTTCTAGGGATTTATACAAGATGATGTTCGCGGTCATGCCGTTGACTCCCACAGACTCCAAGATTGTGTCCGGCGGCTCTTTCGGGCGATCGAGCAACCGGACTGGATAAAGGATTGATTGGGGTCGGTGGAAGAAGTACCTGGGAGGTTTGCACCCCAACCGATCCCTAAATCTCCTCTATCTTAGGCATTTGTGGGACCGGCGATCGCATTGGGAAGATTGCCCGGGTTTTTTATTGATGGGGAAATCCTGACAGAAGGGCGATCGGCCCGGTTAACTCAGGCGGTTTACAAATAATGGTGTCCATCGGGAAGAATGGTATTATGGAGGTTGGCACCATAAAGATTGCTGTTCCAGAGATTCGCGCCGCGTAAATTTGCCTCGGTCAAATTAGCGCCTCCAAAATCAGCGGCAATCAGGTTCGCACTGCTCAGGTCCGCTTCTTGTAGATTAGCGCCGACAAAGCTGGTACTGACGAGATCTGCGCCGGAACAATCGGTGTTTGATAGATTGGCATTCATTAAGTCGGCTTTATTCAGGCTGGCTTTCCACAAACTGGCCCCCTGCAAATCCACGCGGTTTAAATCCGCTTGCCCTAGTTGAGCCAGCATCAGATTCGCCCGCAGGAGTAAAGCATCACTGAGATTGGCTTTTTTCAACAAGGTTGCCGTCAATTTAGCATCGGTTAAATTGGCTCCACTGAGATTGGCCCCATTGAGATTAGCACGACCTAAATTAGCATCGGTCAAATTAGCCCCCGCTAGGTTGATTTCAGGCAACTGAGCGCCATAAAGATAGCAGCGGCGCAGATCGACGCCCGGGAAATCTCTTTCTCCTTCTCTGTAGCGATTGAGAAGTTCATCAGTATCCATCAGATTGGTTCAAGAGTGATAGGACAGAAAAAAATGAGAAGATAGCAGCCCTGATTTCCTCTAATTTTGCCCTAAGTTGCCCGGTTTAGATCCGACCCTGTTGCGGGGATGCCCTCTGAGGCTCAACCTTTGAGTTTAAGCAGTTCCCAGAATAAAGCCGCCCACAACTTACCTTGCGCTTTGGTGCTGAGGATCGATGCGTTCGCTCACAGCGTCCGGACATTTCCTTAAGGACCAGCAAGTGTGGACGGCCAACACCAAAAGTAAATATACGGCGATCGCCGTTTTAATTAACGATAACGTCTCTTGCGTCGCGCAGCACTAGCCTTGCGTTTACGCTTTTCCTGCGGGGTTTCAAAATGGCGACGGCACTTAACATCTGCGAGGATCCCCGCCCGCGAGACTTGCCGTTTAAAGCGACGTAAGGCAGATTCAATGCCTTCGCTTTCTCCTACTAAAACTTGGGTCATTCTTACTCCTTTTACTAGAGGTCCATTGGCTGTGAGATAGCCTCAAGTCAGAACTTGACAGTTCTTATTTTACTTGAGGCCAGCAAAAATGGCGGCCTATCTGTATTATGCCCTAACAGGGTTGACGATAGCCCGCACGCCAGGGTGAGTTTCTAATATCAAAGTGTGCAGATGAGGAGATGTCCTAGCGAAATGATGCTAGATAAGTTTCATCACACCTCATATTCTGCTATTGATTAGGTTGGGGAGAATTATCTGTAACCGCCACCGCCTCCGCCGCCGTAACCACCACGTCCACCACCACGGTTACCACCGCCGCCGCCACCGCCGCGTTTGTTATCGTCGCGGGGTTTTGCTTTATTTACCTTGAGATCACGCCCCATCCACTCAGCGCCATCCAGCGCTTCAATGGCAGCGGTTTCTTCTGCATCGGTGTCCATTTCAACAAAACCAAAGCCACGGGGACGCCCTGTTTCCCGATCCGTGGGAAGGTTAACTCGTTTCACCGTACCATATTCAGCGAAAACGCTGTTCAGGTCTTGTTCGGTGACATCGTAGGATAGATTGCCTACATAAATCGACATGGAAAGCCTCCAAAAGTTTAAGGGGATTCAGTTTCATCAGAAGTACCTGCCGACGAAGCCGATTCGGATTGATCCGGAGGCAATTCTGGAGCAAATAGCAAAACTCATTACTGAATCAAATTTTTCTTCACTACTTTAACATACTGCCCCAGGGTCAGTTAGTGTTTTTGTTTAGGGAAATTATTGAGGGGATTGGGGGATGGGGGAAATTGGGGGGATGGGGAGGATTGGGG
>CBFGOM010000259.1:0-7422 GCA_965650385.1 uncultured Oscillatoriaceae bacterium | reverse complement strand
GACTGAGAAAGGAGTTCGGGGGCACCAAACCATCCCGTAACAAGGGTTCATCATCATCCTCCTCATCATCCTCGTCCTCCTCGTCGTTTCTGGCACTCACACTCATTTCAAACAGTTTGGCAGCGAGTTCCGGCATGGTGCTCACCGTCACTGCGACATTTTCGGGACCCTGGCGATCGCCCCCTGGAGGAACTGGAATTTGATAGCGTTGACTTAAATTGGGGAACTTCCCACCCGTCAGCTTGCGGCGAACACTGCGGAAAAAGCGCGCAAACGCATCCAGGGCCAGAATCGTCAGCAGGGCCTCCTCATCATAGAGAATCGCCCGCATTCCTTCTAAGGGATGAAGATTGCCAAACGTCGGCTTAATCTCGCTGGGGGGGAGGTTCGAGAGGTCGATATCGTCATCTTCCTCCGCGCTTTCAAAGGTAATAAACAGGCAATCTTGGGATAAAAAGGCTTCTTCTAACCGTTCCGGGGATTCATTGGCGATCACCCGCTTTCTAAACTGAGTCAGGGAGTCCAGAGAGCGATATAAGAGAATGCCGTAATCCAATCCCAGCATACCCATGACACAGGCATACAGGGTTCCCATATCGAACCCTTCCAGTTCAATCGAGATAATTTGATGATCTGCTAGACATTCCCAGGGACCCGCCTGCCAGACTTGATAGGCTTTTTCTTCTAAACTCTCCACATATTGGGGGGGTAACAGAGGCGGTTTGCGATCGACCACATCCTGAAACCCTCGAAACAGTTCATCAATCAGAGGGAGGTCCGGTACATACTCAATGGAAATGCCGAGGTCCTGAAGGACACCCCGAAGAAAAAACTGGATTTCCCGGTCCTTGACTACAATTTTCTGGGGCCGCCCGGGTAGCGCTGGACTGTGAGGGTGTTCCATTGCTCTGAGCAAGGTACGGACCACCGCTTCGGGACCTGTATCGGGGGATACTACATCCATCGAGCGGACAATTCCTTGGGACCCATCCACCCACATAATGCAGTCCCCGCCGTTTTCTGAATCATAATCCGATAAAGCCGAGGAGCCTATGGGCAGAGGTTCGGACATCGGACGGCGATCGCCTTCCCACACAGACGGAATTTGTTGGAGTTTTTGTAAACGACGAAAGGTAGAGCGGTTTAAACCTGCCATAAACAATTCAGTATAGGGTGTACGCTACAGGGGGTTAAAATAGCCAGTTAACAAGTCAATCCGTGAATCTAAATCAATTTAAAACGAGCTTGAATTCCCTTATCCCCTCCCCTAGGGCTTCGGTCGAGTATTCCATAAATCGGACAAGAAACCGGGTTTCTAGCTGTAATTTCCTACTCAATTACTATTCCGACATCCTTATTTTTCTCCCGGGTAGGGAAGAGGTGGGGAGGGAGATTAGGGGGTAAAGGTCCATTTTATGGTAACTTCTATTTAACAACTTACTATGATTCAAGACCATTCAAAACAACAATAAAAACTCCCCGAATGTCTCAATACTTACAAAAATTGGGGGGGAGTTGTGGAAGAAGTCAGAACTGCGCATTCTTAATGAATTCACACCCCATTGAGAACCGTTTCCAGCTTGTTATAAACCGGCTGATTTTGTCTGTTTTATCCTTGCTCATTTCTCAGGTGTGTACTCGGATGGCTACTCTATCCCTAGGTTCCCCGACTGCCCTGCTGCATTCCTCGCTACAATGAACTCAGAAGAGACTAAAGCCCTCTCAGTATAGAACAGCAACACAGACAACAGCATAGCTAGAACAGCTCAGTTAGAACCGGAATAAGGAGACCAGTAAACGAATGACACAAGCAACAGAGCCTCAACAACGCGGAATTATCGTCACCGATTCTGCCATGAAGCACATTAAGTCCCTGCGGAGCCAACAAGGGGGCGAAGACCTTTGTCTCAGAGTTGGCGTGCGTGGGGGTGGCTGCTCAGGGATGTCCTACACAATGGATTTTGAACAGATCGAGAATATTCAACCCAATGATGAAGTCTTCGAGTACGAAGAAGGCTTCAAGGTAGTTTGCGATCCTAAGAGCCTGCTTTATATCTATGGCATGGCCCTTGACTACAGCAATGCCCTGATCGGTGGTGGGTTCCAATTCACCAACCCCAACGCCACTCAAACCTGTGGCTGTGGCAAGTCATTTTCTGCCTAACTGGCACCTCCCCATTTTAACTTCTTTTGCAATCCCCACCGTTCCTCCTGATTCTCCTAGACTCTAAGGACCCAGGTCAGCCTTCTGACCTGGGTTTACTATTTTGTGGCTTCAGTAGTCTCCTTGTCAAAGAAAGAATCAACCCATCTCCCCAATCCCCCCAATCCTCCCCATCCCCAATCTCCCCTGAATTGAAAAACCGGACGGCCTTTTGGATACAATCGAACAACTGCATGAAAAGAACCGCTTATGACTGAAACCGTTGAATCTCAATTTACCAGTGGCGTGGAACGCTACAAAGCTGGTGAAGGCCCAGACACCCTGATTCCGGTGTTCCGGGATATCTGCGATCGCGCCCCAAAAAATAGTCCCGCTTGGACTTGTTTGGCGTGGCTGTATTTATTAGCCGATAAACCGACTCCCGCCTATAAGGCAGCTCAAAAAGCGGTCAAACTCAATCCCCAGGATGCTCAAGCTCAAGTTAACCTGGCGGTAGCGATGCTCGATAGCGGTCAAAAAGGCGTCCGCACTCATATCGAAATCGTCCAACAATTGATGATGGTTGCCGCAGAATTGCGCGATGAAGTGAAGGACAATATCGAAGAGGGATTGAACCGAAAACCCGATTGGAAGAGTTTACAACGGGTCAAAAACTGGCTGTTTGAATAAGCTTCCCCTTTGGACTGGGTACTAGAGGCGATCGCACTTTCCTAAACCTGTCATTTAATTTTTAACCTTCAATGCCTGCATGAGAGCCCTCTCCAATCTTCATGCAGGCTTATTTATTTTTACCCCTCTGATTTCCCAGCAGTTCAGAATAGACCTTGGACAACAGGATTCCGTATAACAACTTGAGTCGTTGCTTAACCGTTTTTTATAAACTGACTCAAGCTTGATGATGCCTTACTCTGGTGCAAAATCAACCCTTCCCGAGATCCTCCTCAAGGGACTTAGCCTATTTTTCCTTTTTACCACCTAAAAAACTGTCTACGCCACAGGATTTTAACCGGATATATTTCTCTGCCTAGAGTACATTGTTGTTAACCCTAAACACCCTCTAAATTTCAGGTCAAAGAATCCCGCGAACTGAGTCTTGAAATCTTCCGCTTTAACCGGGCTTAGTTTTTGAAAGACTATTTCTTAAGTTTTAGGTTAATTTAAGAAAAGTCTACGGTGCATAATTTCCTTCAAAATGACCTAAATCAATCAAATCGATACCACTTCATCAGCATTTACCCCCTTTATCTTATGATTCTTTCTCGCCAATATACTGATTTGCCCTTGACTTGGGATACCAAGTCACCTGAAACTTTACAAAATGACTGCCAGTGGCTGGAATCCATTGTTAAAAATTCTCCACCTTTTTCCGATGGATGGGTGAAAGCCCGAATTGTGCAGCTTGCTTATAATTGCCCGAACTCTCTGGATTTTCCCCCACCGAACCCGGGGGGAAAATCGGCTAAAGGAACGACTATGACAACGGCCCAACTTTTGGCCTACGGCGGCAAGCTGTCGGAAAAAGAAATTGTGGAGGCGTTACAGTGGGAGTGTTTGCAATACTGCCAAACTCACCCCATTGCTGACTTTCCTTGTTTTCGGGCAACGGTAGATGAAAACTATGTGATGGCGACGCTCAATAGCTGGTGCGATCGCCATTTTTCGGAAAAGTCGGCTCGTAATTTTGAAATCTACCAAGACCTCCATTATCCAAATGTATTTTTAGTCATTAGCACGGCTCCTATTTCCCTCTATGTAGACCGGCAATTACCTCCCCCGGAGCGATTCCGTGCCTTATTTAATGTGGATGAATTCGCGGAAATTGTAGGGGAAGGATTTTGCGATCGCATGACCCTCCGGACCCACGGTTATGCAACCTCCGCCGCGAGCTTTTATGATTTATTCATGAAGGAAGCCAATGCCTTAAATCGCGAAGATTCGGCCCAAAATAGCCGGTTAAAAGACCATCATTTTTATATCGGATATCATTGGCCGAGTGAACAACCTTTTACCAGTCCCGGTTTATGGAGTGATTTCTCCAAAAATTGGGGCGTTGTTTTCAAATTCTCCTTTGTGCTTTCCGGATTTGCTGGCATTATTGGCACCGGATTGTATGGAATGGTCAAACTCCTCGGCCTTCCCTTGTTCAAAGGGTTAGAACTACTCCCCCTGATTGGTCCAATTTGGAAGGGGATTCAGTTGAGTGCGGTGGGCCTGCAATGGTATTGGGTGGTCCTCCCCCTGTTTATTCTCTGGATCATTCTGATGCAGTGCTTGCGGGTGTTGGTGTATCAGCGCGATCGCTACCGGGCGATTCACTATGGCGCACCGGATTTAGCCGAATTCTTTTGGCGCTTAGACCGCGCTCTAAATCAAAGGGCTGAAAAAACAAAGCAAGCTCCCAAAACAGAAGCCTTCACGCCAGTTATCGGCTCGATTGAAGCCGAAAATCAGGCTTCTTTATCCAAGGCTAATCAGGCAGTGTCGGGGTCTACCCCTGAGATTGCGGTGAACTTGGTGGGTCACAGTATGGGAGGACTCCTGCTGGTCAATACGTTGCGAATTTTGTCCGATCGCTTCGGCAAGGATGACGGGGACATTGACGATCCCGATGGGTTAGAGTCCAGCAAGATTGGCGATCGCCTCCGCTTGGATAAATTAATTTTGGCATCCCCGGATATCCCCCTAGAATTCCTGCGGGAGGGTCGCAACAACTACGTGCGGTCCGCCATGCGTCGTTGCCGCCAAATTTACCTGATGTCGAGCGATCGCGATATTATCCTCCGTTATATGCCGACCCTGGGCAACTGGTTTAGTGAACCCAGTATCGAAATGTCCGCCTATCGTCTAGGGAATGTCTACCTCAAACCCTTAGACGATCGCTACCCCAACAGCAATTACCGCCCTTACATTCGCAATGTCTTGGTCTCCCAAGCAGCGGCCAGTCCCACTTCCGCTTATGACCTCTTTGAGCGCTTTAACTATATCGACTGTTCCGAGACCATTGGTGTCAATGGCATCTTTTGGGCCCTGAAATCCCATCGAGGATTGGCGATCGACTTAATCAATACCCTGATGTTTCTCTTGAGTCTGAGTTACAGTCGTCTCTTCGGCCAACTTGATTTACATGGGGGCTACTTTTTAACCCATACTGCCACTTTCAAGATTTTGAAGTTGCTGATCAGTCTCAATGGCGAGTCTGAAGCAGAAATCGCAGCGGGGATTGAGAAGTTGATTCAAGGCACAAGAATCCGGTTTTTACCCCGTCAACCCTTTTTGACCAAGGATTAATCCGGTATCCAGTTTTTAAAGGTCTACAAAAACCCGCACCCGTCAACGGTGCGGGTTTCTGTGTTATTGGAGTTCAGGGCGTTGCTGACGCAGGATAAACTCAGCGATCGCCAAATCCATAGGGGTGGTCACTTTCAAATTGGTCTCTTCCCCGGGGACAATTTGCACCGGCAAGTCACATTTTTCAAATAATGCCGCATCGTCGGTCACCTCCCATCCCAGGGATTTTCCGCGATCGTGGCACTGTTTCAATAAAGCGACTTCAAATCCTTGGGGGGTTTGGGCGGCCCAGAGTTGCTCGCGATCGGGGGTCTGTTCAATGGTTTGGGAGTCCCGGGCGACGATTTTAATGGTGTCTTTGACGGGAATTGCAGCAATTAACCCCGGACAGTGGCGGAGGGACTCGGCACAGCGATCAAATAGGTCTGGGGTCGCCAAACACCTGGCCCCATCATGAATGAGCACATGAGTCGCTTCTGGCGGCAGTCCCTGTAACCCGTTGTAAACCGATTCCTGGCGGGTACTGCCGCCTTGGATGAATTGGACAGGTTTGCGGGGAGGATTGGCGACTAAAATCGTTTCAAAGTCCGGCCAGTCTTCCGGTTGACCGATTAACCCAATCCAACAAATTTCGCGGGAGGCATCCGCCGCTTCTAGGGTCCAGGCAATCAAGGGGCGATCGAGCAAGGACAGGAGGAGTTTATTGCGATTGCTGCCCATTCGTCGCCCCATACCTGCGGCGGGTATCAATAAATGCACGGTGGTTCCTCTAAAGCGTTTGGTTACAAAATCATAACTAGAGTAGAGGCGCAGGGGCGATCGCAACCTTGTTTTAGCGGGTTTCTCCCGGGTGGTTAATCCGAGTCCAAAGATTCCGGATCGGATTAGGTCTCTCATCGCTTAGAATGAGTCTGTTTAGTAAGCTCAATCAATTGAGATGCGAATATTGGCCCTTGTCCCCGGCGGAATCGGCGACCAAATTTTATTTTTTCCGACGTTGGATAGCCTAAAACGGTTATATCCCAACGCTTACATAGATGTTGTTGTGGAACCTCGGTCGAAAGGTGCCTACCGGGTATCCAAGTTTTTTCATGACAAGTCCCTCCAGGTGCTGCCGTTTGATTTTAAGGATCGCAACGGGTTGGCCGATTGGGGGAATTTGCTGGGGATCATGCGCGATCGCGAATATGATGCGGTGATTTCTCTTGGACAGCGCTGGGTAGTGGGGTTATTGCTTTGGTTAACAGGCATCCCTATCCGGATTAGCTACTCAGATTTGGGCAACTCCTGGTTACTCACCAACCCAGTCCCGCTGAAAACTGAGCAATATGCTGCCGGTATGTACCACGACTTATTGCAGGGTTTTGGGGCATCCATGCCTTGTCCGGAACTCTCGGTGACCCTGCTTAAGGAGGATTTACGCTGGTCCGATGACGAACAGCAAAGATTGGGCGTCAAAGACAGCGGTTACATTCTGATTCATGGGGGGGCCAGTCAACTCTCCCAAATCAAAGGATTGGATAAAATCTATCCCGTTGAAAAATGGCAGCAGATTATCCAGGACCTGCAAACCCGTCAACCTCAATTGCCGGTGGTCTTGATCCAAGGGCCAGAGGATAAACCCTTATGCGACCAGTTGGTGAGGTCCTGTCCGGGTATTAAGGTGACGTCACCCCCGGATGTGGGTAAGTTGGCGGCGACGATCGCGGCTGCGAATTTGATGCTTTGTACGGACAGTGCGCCCATGCATCTGGCCGTAGCAGTACAGACCTATACCATTGCCCTGTTTGGCCCCACAGACCCCGCTAAATTGCTCCCTGCGGGCGATCGCTATATCGGCATTCGATCTTCGACCGGCAAAATTGCCGATATTTCACCGGAGAAGGTCCTCGAAAAAGTGTGGGGAGGCTAAACAGAAGATTCAGAATTGGGAATTAAGAATTAATAATCTTTCATCACTAGGTCTGACC
>CBFGOM010000258.1:0-7616 GCA_965650385.1 uncultured Oscillatoriaceae bacterium | reverse complement strand
TTGCCTTCTTTGCTCCTTCCTTAATGGGTTCAAGACAATTTATCCATTGCTGTTTTTCACTATTGAAATAACCACCAAACGCCCACTTCACTAACTGCTGAACAATCTCTGTAGACAGGGAAAGAGAACAAGCCTTAAATTCATTAATTCCTGCTGCTGCTAAAAAATAAGCTTGAAATCCATAAAAACTCTTATCTATCCCAGGAATTTGACTCCAATCCCCACAGCCATCGTCAAAATTCACCAATTTCTGAATAAACTCCTCTTTCTCTTTATGCTTAACATCTTTACGTCCCAACCACAACAAAATCACCTGCTTCCACTGTGGTTCAAAAATCAGATACGGCTTTCCCTTCACCGGAGAATCAACATGATTATCAGGCATAAAATCCCTCCAATCCTTCACTGCTAACGCTGCAAAATACTCCTGAAACGTCGCATGATAAAACGCATAAACCTTTTCTCTGGGATTTTCCTCCGCCACCCCAACCTCATTCAACCAGCCCAACTTTAAGGCTAAAAAAGACAAAGAGTCCTTCGCCTTCGGTTTCCCCAAATAGTCACACACTGACTTATGAGTTAAGCGAAATCGACTTGTTTCTGCCTCCAGGGATGCCTTCGCCAATGCCGCCAAACCCTCATTTAACTGTTCCTTTTCCTCCTCTGTTACCTCAAACTCTTTCTCTTTTTCTGTCCATTCATAGATAGACTCCACAAAACCCGCATATAACTCCGCTGCCGTTTCTGGTAAAGCTTTACAGGGTTGCCAAGTTGCGCATAACAACGTTAACCGCAGGGGATTGCGGCATAAATCCTGAATCCGTTCCTTCCCCACAGCTTGTAATTCTGACTTTAAGGATTCCGCTAACTTGACATCCTCTCCCTTCTCACCCCACCCCTGAAACCACCGCCGGATAAACTCCTCTATTTGTTTAGGCTGAAACGGTTGGGTGAAATAGGTTTGAAACTGCTGTAACTGGTTGGGGTTTGCTTGCCACAAATTCAAGCGACAGGTGACAATCTGATGAATTACTATACTCTGAGCATCTCTCTCCCAACCTTCGAGGCTTAAAGCCTGTTGGTCGCTCTGGCTCATTTCATCCAAACCATCCAACAGCAACCAGACTACACCCCTCATAAATTTCTGTTTCCAGTCCGCCTTAATTTCTTCTCTGGACTGCTCCAATGCCTCTTTGAAACATTTTTTCTGTAAATACTCTCCCAGGGTTTGATTACCCAATTTCGCCAAATCAACCCAAATCACTAAATCATCGGTTTTCTGCAATAACCAAAAGGCTAACTTTTGGAGTAAGGTGCTTTTCCCCGCCCCCGGTTCCCCAATAATGGCAATCTGTTTCTCGATAGGATTGCCAATGATTTCTTGGAGAAACTCCCCATAAGTAAACGATTTCTCAATTTCCTGACGGGTGTAGAACTCTGAACCCCTTTCTGAATCAATATCTGGGCTATATTTTTCCGGTTCATTCGGTTTCGGTTTTACTAGGGCTAAATCGACAAATAAATCTTCATCGATTAAGTTACGATTCCCATAAACCCGACCTATCACCGTATTACTGGTTAAGCGTTTCCGGTCGATTAACATCCGACGGCAGATATCTTGCCATTCATCCATGACATATTCCACCTCAAACCCAGCAATCTTTTGACCAATCAGCGTTTTAAATTGCTCATGCCCGGTTTGCGAACTCTCCACAATCAGGATAATACTGCCCTCCTCAACCTTAGCGGAGAGAGTTTTATCCTTAAAGTGAGTTCGCAAAGTTTCAGTGATTTCATTGCGTTTCTGTTGCGCATCCTGAGAGCTTCCCTTCAGTCCTAGGATGCAGCGTTTTAGGGGTTTAGGGTCACCAAATTCAGCAATGAGGCATTCATGCAAAATCCCTAACTTTCCACGAGATGTTTGTTTGAGTTTAGGACAAGTTTGTTCAAATTTCTGATAAATTTTCTGCATTCGCTTTGTTATAGCGTCTGCACCAATTTGATTCTTTTTATCAGGAATTTTTTCATTAATTATCCTAGTAAATTCCGCTTCATTTTTAATATAGTGTTCTTTCTCTGGGAATCTCTTCAATAACGTATCGGTCTCGTCCGTTGAGAGCGCGTTATTTTTGGCTTGTTTTCGGAGAAATTCTTGCCACTCCATTGCCCTGACCTTGACTTATTTGGTTATGTTTATATTCTAAGTTGCCTGATGAAAAATGTCAAGATTAAGCCTTGAAAATCAAAGCTTTCTAGCATTTTCCACTTAATTCCACTTGCTTCCACGTTTGCTTCCAATTCACGATTTTAACCCCCGGATAGTCTGGTTCTTGTAATTCAAAAACCGACTAAAAATGCGGTTGATTAACCATGCTAAATCAACAGGATAAAATCAAACAACGGCAAGAGGATAAAATCAAACAACGGCAAGCGCTGGAAGATGCTTATAGCAATTTTGTGGAACCCTATCTTAATCAAAGGATTGAAGTTAAGCAGGAGTCTTCCGGGTCGCTGACGGTGAGTCCGGTTGGGGTTTACTATGTATCGGTATGGTTGCTTTTCGTGATGATTTATTGTGTTTGGATGCGCCTTGATCAGCGCCGATAGAACAACTGGCGGTGGTTGGGGGTTTAAACCTGATAGCGATCGCCGTAGGAGGTTGGAACCCCCTGCGGTTGTTGCTTGTTGCTTTTGGAATTGGCAAGTTACTACAAGCTAATTCATAAGTTGGAGTCATAAGCTAGTCATTAACTCATACAAGGATTTAAACATTATCCAGTTTCTGGCGTAGATTTAATAGCCGGATCAGCAACGAATTGGCCAGGTTTTCAGACTTTTTTTGCTAATGTGTGCAATTATAGTAAGCTGTATTCTCTGGGGAACCGTTTAGGTTATTTGTGAAAATTGCTTGACTTGGGGACAAATTTTTGCCTCTAACCCTTATAATAACGTTGTAAGTGGGGCCAAGACATTAGGCCCGATCGCCTACAAGATTTTCTCTCGCGTGACCAGTTTTTTTTGCTATTGAACACCGCCTCTTGACAATTTAGCTAACTTGTGTAACTAATCCCGAGGGTGTAGGTTAAAAGTTGCAGGGGTTCAGAAACCGGGTTTCTGCTTAAATCTCTAATGTTTTGCCTCAACTTTGGCTATAAACCTTCTTTCTCACTCTATGGAAAAGCCCGCTTAAGCGGGCTTTTTATCTAAGTAGTAGGTTATTCGATAGGTTCGAGGGTTACCTCTACCTCACTTTCCGTTGTGACGGGTTCTGGTGTGAGTTCTATCGGTTCTGTCTCACTCGGTTGTGATATCACTTCTGGTACAGGTTGCGGTTCTGGAACCACGGGGGTGGCGGGTTCGGGCGTGGGACGACGGAACCGATCGCGCAGTTTATCCATTCGCGATCGCCTTACAGGTTTTGTCGCCGGTTCCGGTTCCACAATCGCCGGTTCCGGTTGGATTTCCTCGGGCACCAGTTCCGCTGATTCTTCCGGAAGTGCTGGGGCCACAGTCTCCGGCATCGGCAGATATTGTTCTGGGAATACTTCGACTGGCATCTCTTCTGGTTCCGGTAAGGGCAGCAGAGACTCAGGTTGTGGAGTAGGTTCCGGAGTAGGTTCGGGTGTAGGTTCTGGAGTAGGTTCGGGTGCGGGTTCTGGAGTAGGTTCGGGCGCGGGTTCTGGGGTCGGTTCAGCTATGGGTTCTGGAGGTGGGTTATAGGTGGGGTCTACGATGACGATCGCCTTCGATGCTTTCAGGTCTCCCCGAACTAACCGCGATAGGGTGTCTTTGCCTTTCGGTTGATAATTGATCGCCTGAACAGTTGTATTAAACGCATTATTGACCGGATTGCCTTTTTCATCCAGGAATTCCACCTTGACCCAGTTTTTCCCTTTCTTAAATCCTTTCAGATAAATTGGGTCCCAGCGATCAAGCACAAAGCTTTCTCCATTAATAGTCACCCGAATCCGCCAATCCGCAATTTCATCCGTAGCGTTTTCTTGGGCAACCAGATGTAAGGGCGCATTGGTCAAATAGAAGTCCAGCATAATCGGTTCCGCACCATAACTGCCTTGAGGACGGCTGTAAGTGAGTAGGGGTTGGGTGGGATCCGGTTGATTATCTTCGCTGGGGGCAAATAGATGAAAGGTCGTTTGGGCGTAGGCCCCTTCATTTTTAAAGCTTTCATGCCAGGGACGAGAGGCAAAGACTCGGAGGGTGTGGGTCCCTGGTTCTAGGTCCGTTAAGACGATAGGTTCCCGGACATCGTAAATGGCTTGATAGGGGTGATGGTCCAGAAATAGATGTAAATGGGGTCCCAAACCGAGGTCCTGATTTTTAAACAGAGGCAAATCCCGCACCTGGAGTTGAACAGCAACGGTACTATCCTCAAGGACTTCGCCGGGTTTGGGGCTTAAGATCTGGACTTGGGGTTCATAGGGTTCTAAGGCGAGTCTGAGTTTTTGAATTTCTTCCGGGGGAGAGACTTCGGAGATTTGAGCCTCGCTATCGATAAGGACCGCTTGGGAAGCTTCGACGTTGGGAGGGGCTTCGATGCGATCACTACAGGACCCTAAGCCCAAAAGGACAATGACGACGGCGATCGCAGACAGTAACGATTTGACAATAGGCGATCGCGAATTTCTACCTAACACTTAGCAACTCTCCTATATGAGATCAACTATGAAAACTTGTTAAGTCTTTCCATAAATAAAACCAATCATGGGCCATTTGCCCAAGGGGGAGATGAAAGGCGATCGCAACGGTCAAAGCAGATAATCCGATTCCCGATTTAAATGCCTTGGAAACCGCCCGAATCCTGACATCCCCTCATCTTGCAATTGTACGCCAGTTACATCGCCTACCAACTGATTCCAGCCAAGTATTAAGTTATGTTAATTTATCCCCAACCCTCTTGACTTTTTAACGACCCTTTGAAACACAAAGCCAATCCCCGATTAAATTTTGGCTAATTTGAATTATTGTTAAGCAGTGCATTCAGATAACCGAGGTAGCCTTATAATGCACGAACAGAAGCCACTAAGGTTGTCTTGCTCGACAGACCAGCATTTTGCTGGATTTTGAGAGCGGTTACTACACAAAATCCCGAGTTTGGATTAAACTAACAAACTTAAGAACCCTTAAAAGGTTTTTTAAAAAGTTGTAAGTCACCCAACACTCACCTTTTGTAGTGAACCGTTGCATTACGAGCAACACCTAGGGTGAAATGTAAATTAGGTCCTTGTCTAGAGAGAGGAGAGTCTCGATGACGATTAGCCCTCCAGAGCGAGAGGCAAAAGTCAAGGTAACGGTGGATAAAGATCCCGTTCCCACCTCATTCGAGAAGTGGGCCAAACCGGGTCACTTTGACCGTACCTTGTCTCGCGGGCCCAAAACCACCACCTGGATTTGGAACCTGCACGCTAATGCTCATGATTTCGATAGTCACACCAGCGATTTAGAAGACGTATCGCGCAAAATTTTTAGCGCACACTTCGGCCACCTGGCTGTAATCTTCATCTGGTTAAGCGGTGCCTATTTCCACGGTGCCAAATTTTCCAACTATGAAGCATGGCTGACCGACCCGACTGGTATTAAACCCAGTGCCCAAGTGGTTTGGCCGATCTTCGGACAAGAAATTTTAAACGCCAACGTTGGGGGTGGATTCCACGGTATTCAGATCACTTCTGGTTTATTCCAGTTGTGGCGTGCCTCTGGAATCACCAATGAGTTTCAACTCTACTGCACCGCGATCGGTGCCTTGGTGATGGCAGCCTTGATGCTGTTCGCCGGTTGGTTCCATTATCACAAACGCGCTCCGAAACTGGAATGGTTCCAGAACGTGGAGTCGATGATGAACCATCACCTGGCTGGATTACTCGGTCTCGGCTCTTTGGGCTGGGCGGGTCACCAAATTCACGTCTCTTTGCCGATCAACAAGCTCTTGGATTCTGGGGTGAATGCGAAAGACATTCCTTTACCCCACGAGTTCATCTTGAACCCGAGCTTGATGACCCAGCTTTATCCGAGCGTGGATTGGGGATTCTTTAAAGGAGTAATTCCGTTCTTCACCCTCAACTGGGGCGTTTATAGTGACTTCCTCACCTTCAAAGGTGGCTTAAACCCCGTTACCGGCGGTTTGTGGTTGACTGACACGGCACACCATCACTTGGCGATCGCCGTTCTGTTCATCATCGCAGGCCATATGTACCGGACCAACTGGGGTATCGGTCACAGCATGAAGGAAATCCTGGAAGCCCATAAAGGTCCTTTCACTGGTGAAGGCCATAAAGGTCTCTACGAAATCCTGACCACCTCCTGGCACGCGCAACTCGCCATTAACTTGGCAATGATGGGTTCCTTGAGCATCATCGTGGCCCATCATATGTATTCGATGCCTCCGTATCCATACATTGCCACAGACTACCCAACTCAGTTATCCTTGTTCACCCACCATGTGTGGATTGGCGGATTCCTGATTGTCGGTGCTGGCGCTCACGCAGCAATCTTCATGGTACGCGACTACGATCCGGCTAAGAATGTCAACAACTTGCTCGATCGCGTCATCCGTCACCGTGATGCCATCATCTCTCACCTCAACTGGGTCTGTATGTTCCTGGGCTTCCATAGCTTCGGGTTGTACGTTCACAACGACACCATGAGAGCGTTTGGTCGTCCCCAAGATATGTTCTCGGACTCGGCCATTCAACTTCAGCCCATCTTTGCCCAATGGGTGCAACACCTGCACTTCTTGGCGCCCGGTAACACCGCTCCGAATGCTCTAGCCCCGGCTAGTTTCGCCTTCGGTGGAGATGTGGTCGCGGTGGGTGGAAAGGTTGCCATGATGCCGATTACCCTCGGTACTGCAGACTTCCTAATTCATCACATCCACGCTTTCACAATTCACGTTACCGTTTTAATCCTGCTCAAAGGGGTTCTGTTTGCCCGTAACTCTCGTCTGATTCCAGATAAGAGCGAACTCGGCTTCCGCTTCCCTTGCGACGGCCCCGGTCGTGGCGGCACCTGTCAAGTTTCCGGTTGGGACCATGTGTTCCTCGGGCTCTTCTGGATGTACAACTCCCTCTCCATCGTAATTTTCCACTTTAGCTGGAAGATGCAGTCGGATGTGTGGGGTACCGTTTCTCCTGATGGCTCCGTAGCTCACATTACCGGCGGTAACTTTGCTCAAAGTGCGATCACCATTAATGGTTGGTTGCGTGACTTCCTGTGGGCGCAAGCTTCTCAGGTGATTCAATCCTACGGAACTGCCTTATCCGCTTACGGTCTGCTGTTCCTCGGCGCTCACTTTGTGTGGGCATTCAGCCTCATGTTCCTGTTCAGCGGTCGCGGCTACTGGCAAGAACTGATTGAATCAATCGTCTGGGCACATAACAAACTGAAAGTTGCCCCGGCAATTCAGCCTCGCGCTCTGAGTATCATTCAAGGACGTGCGGTTGGGGTTGCTCACTATCTCTTAGGAGGTATTGTGACGACCTGGGCATTCTTCCTGGCCCGCATTATTGCAGTCTCAGGATGATAGCGAGGAGGAGCTAAAAAAGACATGGCAACAAAATTCCCAAAATTTAGCCAAGACCTCGCGGCAGACCCGACAACAC
>CBFGOM010000257.1:0-7625 GCA_965650385.1 uncultured Oscillatoriaceae bacterium | reverse complement strand
CCCCTGCTGCCACTGCCGCCCTTGCCAATCCTGCCACCAATTCTCGCTTACCTGTGGCGTGAGACGGGTCCACCATTACCGGCAAATGGGTAATTTGTTTCAGGGCCACCACTGCCCCTAAATCCAGAATATTTCGGGTGAATGAATCAAAACTGCGGATCCCCCGTTCACACAGAATCACGTCGGGATTTCCATGAGACAGGATATATTCAGCAGCGAACACAAATTCTTCTAGGGTTGCTGCAAGTCCCCGCTTCAGCAACACCGGTTTACCCGATTCCCCTAATGCTTTGAGCAAGTCGAAATTCTGCATATTCCGACTCCCCACCTGTAACAGATCGGCATGAGCAATAATGCTTTCAATTTGGTGAACGGACATCACCTCCGTTACCACAGGAATCCCATAGCGCTCACGCACTGCCGATAAAATAGTTAACCCCGCATCTCCCATGCCTTGAAACGAGTAAGGGGAGGTGCGGGGTTTGAAGACGCCACCCCGTAACAGTTGCACTGGTGCATGGGCAAGGTGACGGGCGACGGTTTCCATTTGTTCGAGACTCTCCACGGCACAGGGACCGCCGATGATTAATAAGTCTGGGCCCCCGATAGTCGTGCTACTGCCGATAGAGATAGCGGTTTGCTGCGTGGGATGAGATTTGCTAACAAGTTTGGCATTTTTCATGGAATTACTCCTTGATACAACGAATCAAAATGGACGATAAAAAAGCCCGGAACCTGTTTAAAGTTCCGGGCGGAGGCGATTTGGCATCATGACAAAACCTACCCAGAACTCTTTCTGAGCCAAAAATAAAAGCCAAAAAACCAATTAGGGAGATGGGATGTCATGGCGATCGCCTTTTTCCTTTGCGAGATAGTGTTTCCAATCAACAAAAAACCGCAGCGTTGCTTCTGCGGTTCACCAGCGGTTTCCATGTCAAAATGGATTCACGGCTGGTGAACCAAGATAAACCAAAAATAAAAGAAGGGGCTGCGGTTTAACATGATGATGAGAATTGATGAGTCAATTGAATGTATGCCTAGATAGACTAAACCTAACAAAGCTCAAAGCCGATGTCAACCCCCCAGTTGTTATAACTTTTAGCCTGGATTTCTACCTAGAGGGGGAGGAGTGCATTGGTGGAACCCGGACCTACCCCTGAACCCCTAAATCTGTAGAGGCGATTCGGGAATCGCCCCTACATTACAATTTTGGCAAAATTCTCTTAAGGCGATTGGCGTTCTTAAGGGGAGTTCGGGGCATCAATCCCGGTATTTTATAAAAGTTTTAATTCTGATGATGAACCACTTTCCAACTCCGGGGTTGATAAAACAGACAGCGGCTGGTTACTTTATTGGATTTAACGGTAAATCTAAAAGATTCTACAATATCCAAAGATTTCACCCCGGTTCTGATATAAATTTTGGCACTATAAGCTCCCGGAACTAAACCGCAGTGCGGCAAGTGCATCTGAATTTCTACTCGTCCGGGAGAGATCTCTAATAATTGATTATCGCTGGCTGTTGTCAGATATAACACATACTCGCGAGCGCCTCCTAATCCCGTGAGCAAAAACCCCAAATTGGCATTTTCAAAATACCCGGATGACTGGCATTCTACAGATAAATAAGCGGGTTCTCCAGAATTGAGATATTCTAAAATATTTCCCGCTTCATCTTTAAAACAAACTTGGGTAATATCTAACCCCATGCTTTGCTCAGGGGATTTTGTTGGAAGTACCATTGCGCCAGTTGCCTGATCGGTGCCACTCAAACAGAGGTCTTCCTCATAGTGTCGAATCACCGACTCAGTTTCCCCCGAGGTAATCAGTTGGCCTTTTTTCAAATAAATCGAGCGATCGCAAACATTTAGCAAACTGTGGGAATTATGGGATACTAGAATAAATGCGGTTCCCGTTTCCCGCAATTGCGCTAACCGTTGATGACATTTAATTTTAAACTTGATATCTCCGACCGCTAACACCTCATCAATCAACAGAATATCTGGATTAATATGAGCCGCACAAGCAAATCCTAATCGCGCTGCCATCCCTGAACTATAGGTTTGAACCGGCGCATCAATAGCATCGGCAATCTCTGCAAACTCGACGACTTCATCAAATCGTTCCTCAATTTCTCGGGTGGTCAAACCCAAAATTGACATATTGGCATAAATATTTTCTCTACCCGTTAAAATTGGATTAAATCCGGCTCCTAAAGCAATTAAAGGCGCAACTCGCCCTCTAATTTTCACGGACCCTGTATCGGGATGAATTAACCCACTGATAATCCGTAATAGAGTGCTTTTTCCGGCTCCATTTGCTCCTACTAATCCTAGGGCTTCCCCCCGTCGGAGTTGGAATTCAATATTCCGCAGGGCCCAAAATTCTCCCTCCCGTAGCACGTCGCTTTTTCTGCCCCCTCCGATTAATTCAGCCGCAATATCTCGCACACCATAAAGTAAAGATTTCTTTAAATTTCGGCAAAATTTCTTAGAAAGGTTTTCCACCGAAACCAACAAATCAGAATCATCGGAAGTGGGATGGGTAAAATTTTGTTGTTTGAATTGTTCAACTATCATCAGGAACTCACTCTCTCGATCGCAAACGGTAAGGCAATTCGGAATCCCACCCAAGTTACCATTAATCCCACTAAAGTGAACAAGCTGGCAATCCAAAACCCAATTTGCTGAGTCAGAATTCCCGTGGTGGCTAACTCTCGGATGGTTACTAATAAAGGGGTCACCGGATTTAGTTTGACGATTGTTGCAAAGGTTCCTTCTTGGGGAATGGGATAAACCACTGGCGTGATAAATAACCATAATCCCGTAAGCATAGTTAATCCTTTGGAAACATCTTTATATAAAAGACCGAGGGGGGCTAATAAAACTCCTAAAAATGTCCCCAGTAAAATTAAATGAATTAAGGCAACTGGTGCTAAAACGACTGTCCAACTGATGGGAACTTTAAAAAACAGAAATAACGCGCTAATTAAAATCATTTTGATGCCAAAATTAAACCCTACTTCCCCTAATTTTGCTAAAATTAAGGCTTCGCGAGGAAATTTAACTCGGGCTAACATCGGTTTAGCATCCGTTGCAGCTTGAACAGGACCTTGTAAGGATTCAACAAAGGTTTGCCACAAGGCGGTACTAAACATAACATAAGCAGGATAGGGAATGTCTGTTTCCCCAATGGAAATAGCTCTAGCATTTCCGGCGAGAGTAAATCCCACTGCCATTGCGATCGGGGGAATAAATGCCCAGGCAATGCCTAAAAAAGACTGCCGATATTGAGCGCTAATATCCCGAATCATCAGCCGCCATGCCAGCGATCGCGCTGCCAGCAAATCCCGCCACATTTGGCGGAACATTCGTTTGGGATCTCGAAGTTCACTCTGGGGAGTATAGATATATTCGGGTCGCATATTTCCTTTATTAACTGTGGATTAAGAATAAACTGTAACTGAACTTAGTTCCCCCAACTCCACTTAAGAAGGGGGCTTATTGAGGTTAGAGATTTTTGGAGGTAATCTTTAAGGGAGGCGGGAGGGCGATCGCAAACGAAAAAAGGTCGATTAAACTGTTACTTTTTGCCAAAAATCTAGTATTCAAGGAAGCTATAAACGGCTTAGGATTGGAATAACGAAGGCTGGGGGGCATTTTGTTCCTCCGTTGGAATTTCTGTTGCCATCACGGGTTGAATTGGGATGGGTTCAGATTGCTGTTTGGCATAGCGATCGCTCAGGTAACGATTGAGTAACTTGTCCAAAGGACAGAGAATCCGCCGTTCAAAAAAGCCACTTTTAATCCCCAAAGTCAACCGTTCACTTAACGGCATCAAAATTGACTTTCTACGCCGCCATCCCATCCGTTTATACTTGACTTGAAAATACGCATCTTCGTCCAGATTCCATTTATCTCGTAAGCGGTGCAAACTCTGCAACTGCCACGCATCACTCCAACGCAGCATATAAAAGGGTAAATCGGTCCATTCCAGGGGAGGACCAGGAACATAAGTCACGAGGGATGCTGGCTCAAAATAGACGGTTCCCCCCGCTTTTCGCACACTCATACAAAAGTCCAGATGTTCTTTTGTATTCAACATCGCTTCATCCAGGGGTCCGAGGCGATCGAAGATGGAACGACGTACCAAAACACAATGAAATTCAGCCAGTTCCGTTTCTTGTCGCTGGAGTTCGTCACGCACTTGCGCCACCTGCTTCCCTTGCTTATACATTTTTTCCCGCAGTCGGCGGCGGGGACGGTCCCCACTGTTGTCGGTCCAAATATGGGACTCTCCTCCAGCAAAATGGACGATTTCATGCACGGGTTGATCTTGACACATCAGGGGACCAACAACGGTGGCATGGGTTTCTTCTGCACAGTCAATCAATCGTTTTAACCATCCGGGACTGACAATCACATCGTTATCGAGGAATGCGACATATTTGGTTTTTACCTGACTCAAACCAATATTGCGACTCTTATTTGGGGATAAATAGCGATCGACTCGAATCAAGTTAAAGCCCTGTAATTGGGCTTGTTTTTCTAAATACTGACGCACTCCCTTGGGAGAGTTGCCATCTACATAAACTAATTTAAAAGGAATATCCGTATATTGGTAAATACTTTCTAGGGATTCCCGCGTATAACTAAATCGTTCCCGAGGAACAACAACCAAGGTTACTTGAGGTTCAGTCATGG
Organism: uncultured Oscillatoriaceae bacterium; assembly: GCA_965650385.1. Taxonomy (GTDB): domain Bacteria; phylum Cyanobacteriota; class Cyanobacteriia; order Cyanobacteriales; family Laspinemataceae; genus Laspinema. The sequence goes on along the minus strand of CBFGOM010000257.1, from coordinate 2,923 downwards.
TTAATTTCTCCTTAAACTAGGGGGTAAAATATAAATGCAGGGGGCAACATTTAGCTAAACTTAAATTGTTATAAATTATTCGTTTTGGATGGCAATCAATGGCGAAGGTTCGGGTAAAATGGCTTTGGGGGAAGCATTGAGGGCCTGGTGATAAATATCTACGAGGCGATCATTGAGGGTGTTAATATTGTAGTTCTTTTCTACTTCCCTGCGCCCTGCTTCGCCCAGTTGAACCCACCATTCCGGATGCTCAATTAACAGCTTGATTTTCTGGGCTAATCCTTGAGCATCTCTTTCTGGAACGAGAAACCCGGAAATTCCATCTTGAACTAATTCTGGGATTCCTCCATGATAGGTACTAATGACGGGTAATCCCATCGCCATTGCTTCTTTTAAAACATTAATCGGCGCATCGCGATCGCCGTCGGCAGCGGTGACACTCGGGGCCATAAAGAGATGAGCATTTGCCAAAATCTCTTGAATTTCCGGCTGAGTTTTCCCGCCGACTAACTGGACTGATTCTTTGATTCCCAGTTCGTCAATTAATCGTTCTAATCGAGGTTTTAAAGGCCCATCTCCAATAATTTGATAGGTTAAATTAGGATATTCTGGAAGAAGTTGAGCTACAGCCCTAATTCCATATTCAATTCCCTTTTTTTCACTCAGTCGTCCTGTAGTGGCAATGCAGATTTTTCCATCGCTTGGAGGACGAGGGGGGGAGAACGTAAAGTTCCGAGGTTCCAGTCCAGAACGGACCACAGCGAGGCGATTAGGGTCACAGCCAATGCGGATGAGTTCTCGTTTGAAATAGTCGCAGTTGGTCATAAAAAAGTCACCCGCTTTAAACAGGGGTTCATAAACACGATCGCCATGTTCTCGCAGGTAGAGACTAATATCAAATCCCCGAAAGGTTGTGACTAATTTAGCGGAAGGGAAACAGATATCCCGAAAAAAAATTCCCCGCAATCCTAGGTCCCCAAATTGACAGTGAATGATATCATAAAGTTCTTTGTCTAGGGTAGGAAGGGCGACATGGAGTAACCAGAAGGTTGCCGCTGGGGTTCCATATTTAAAAACATTGAGCGATCGCAACAAGACTCCAGGATTTTTGGAGAAATTAGCGGCTAACAATTTCACCCCATTCAGCCAACGAATGGCATAATTAGCGCTAATTTCGGGCAAAGGATAGGTGCGATCGAGTAGCTGATATTTCTCTACATCCGGATGCATCTTTTCCAAATTTTCGGCGGGAATCCCTTCCAAAGGATAAATATCTACCTCATGGTTGCGGTCAATCAATCCCGTAATCTGATTCAGGATGAACGTTTGGGATAATACTGGAAAGTGGCGGACGATTAAGGCTATTCTCATCGTTGTTTCTCATCCCGTTGGGGTTCAATTCATTTTTTTTACAAAGTTTAATCAGGTTTTTAGAAAGGGGTTTAAATTTTTTATAGTCAATACTCCCCCACTCTAATTTTTTTTAAAAACCCTCAAATCAATTGATTGATCCATTTTCTCTTGGATGACTTAGATTGGAGTCCCTGGAATGGGTAAATTCAATTATCGGTGTTCCTGCTATTACCTCCTTGACAACTAATCGCACTTTTTCCCCGGCTTTAACCAGCTTCATCCAAATTAAAATTGTCATAAATTGAAGCTTGTATTTTAAATCCTGTGGCTTATCGTTGTTGTTAATCCTAAACCAAATTCGCAAAGGAGGCTTCAAGTCTCCTAAAATAAACTTTAAGAGAACAAAGGGAAAGTAAGGGCGATCGCGGTTGAGATGATAAGTAGCCATTGCGACTCTTCTCACCTTTTTTTGGAGTTTTTGCACCGAATCTCGGGCGGGATGACAGATAGTAGCATCAGCGGCAAAACTTTGGGTGTAACCTGCTGCAAAAACGCGCTTTCCCCATTCGCGATCGCCTCCAGATTTCAGCCGGGAGTTAAATAACCCGACTTTTTCAAATACTTCTTTATAAGTAAAAACATTTGCTGTTGCTGCAAATTGTTCATTTTCCAGATAATATTCTTGCTGCAAAAAGAAGAACAAGTCGTAAAGTTCTGCTGGGTTGGGACAGTTGGGATTTTTAAAAGAAAACCGAATAGACCCCCCGACTAATCCACAATGCGGAACGCTTAATAAATGTGCTGTTCCTTTTTCTAACCAATCGGACTGGGGAATACAATCGGCATCTGTAAAAGCCAGAATTTCACCTTTAGCGTGTAAAATTCCTTTATTACGGGCCGTATAAGAACCCGGGGAAGGTTCTAAAAGCATCTTCGCTTGCTTAAATTGGCGAACCACTGGCTCAATACTTTCATCTGACCCATTATCAATCACCAAAACTTCATAAAGATGTTTAGGATAGGTCTGATTTTCTAAAGCCTGTAAACAGAGTTGAAGGCGTTGGGGATCATTTAAGACGGGAATGATAGTAGAAACAAAGGGTTGAGTTTGCGGATTCATTCTTTTTCTCTAATTAAGCCAAAAAGCATGAGAATTGGCAAGTTTAACTCCCTTTGGGCAGTCTATAAAGTTATCCTTAGGAACAAGTTTCCCCTAAGATCCAGACAATCTAGGAGTCGTGATTGTCGGCGAGGGTGGAAATCTCCCGATAGGCGATCAACCAATTCTAGTATCCTCTCTCATCGACTCCTGATGATCAGAATGACCCCTTTTGAAAGGAGAGAGAGTAAAAAGGTATGAGATACTACTTTGAGCAAGCAATAAGAATTGATGCTGTAAAATAGTTACGTTAAGCGTATCTAATACCCACACTAACCCCCTCTACCTGTGGGAGGAATTCTTCCCTTTTTCCCTTTGAGTTCCCCCGTTTAACCCAGCCCAGCCCTTCTATCCTATCCCCCACTCATGGGCGAGTTCTCCCTCCAAAGGGTCTATTAAGTTAAAAAAAAA
>CBFGOM010000256.1:0-7683 GCA_965650385.1 uncultured Oscillatoriaceae bacterium | reverse complement strand
AACTGGAGTAGTCGGGTCCATGATTCCATAAGCCCTTACATCCAAATGGGTCAGTTTAGACAATCGTTCGATTTCTGCGCGATCCAGAAAGCGGGCGATCGCTAAGGTCCCACGACTGGGAAGATTTCCCTGACTGTTGAGAATGGGTCCAGCAGAAATCGTCATGGGACGCTGATTGATGGTGACAATTCCTACCCAAGAGTTTTTGGGTTTCAACACCTGAATTGAAGTTGTTGCAATCTGCTGAGAAACCTCTTCCGGAATCGGTGCTAACTGCTGACGAATTAAATCAAACCCCTGACTAAAAACAAGTTTACCTTGTTGATTAATAAATAGAATTGCATTAACTCGAAGGGAAGCTAAACTCACTGCCCCTAAATTTCTATCAATATAGTCGGCATTGCTTTCTTCGATAAACTGATAAGTTTCATCCCACACCCCCCACTGAAAGTTAAGGGCTTGTAATTCCTGCTGATAATTAGAGAAGGCATCCAAAACTCTTTGAACATTCCGCTTGGCTTCTTTTTGTTCTAAGGCGGTAAAGCCATTGAGTAAAATCGTGGAGGAGGTCAGATGCACGACTCCCAATAACCCAGCTAGGGTCAAGCCGATCGCCAGTAATGTTTTCTTACGCAGGGTCATCAGGCCACCAGATGAGGAGGGGACATATCACAAAAATTATGGCATGGATTGGCGGTTTTTTGAAAATTCTGTTCTGACTTGACTCTAAACTGATTTATTCAAGGGGGTGGCTATTGCAAACAAATCCGCTGACCCTTGGTTAAAAATAGACCGATTTTCCTACCTTTTATTGGGTTTTATTTTAACCTAAAAACTTCAGCCATTCCTACAAATGTTAGAGAATCAATTTAGGGATTAGATGACTGCGTGCGTTCTAAATAGATTTGGGCAATTTTATCGCCAGGATTGATTTTGAGACATTTTTGAAAGAACCGGGCGGCTTCAGTATAGGACCCTTTATGGTAAAGTTGAATGGCTTCTTCAAAGATGCTTTTTGTAATTAATTTACCTTCGCGAATGGTGGGCGGGTCGGCATCAAAAACTTCATAGACAGAGACAATTTCTGATTTGCCTTTAACTTGAACCCGGTCGATATGTCGGATATCATAAGAATTCGGGTCTTTTAAGCCGCAAAAGGTGCGATCGCTAATTAACAAGGCTACGCCATAATTTTTAGTCAAGCCTTCAATTCGGGAGGCTAAATTGACCGCATCACTAATCACGGTACTATCCATCCGTTTCGGTCCGCCAACGGTTCCCAGCATTAACGAACCTGTATTGATTCCGATACCGATATGAATCGGGATATAACCGGCTTTTTCCCGTCCTTGGTTGTATTCTTTGAGTTGATTTAACATGGTAATTCCCGCTTTCACTGCATCATCAGCGCTACCGCTAAACAGCGCCATAATGGCATCGCCGATATATTTATCAATAAAGCCATTATTATCGGCGATCGCGGGTTCCATACTGGACAAATAAGAGTTAATAAATTTAAAGTTGTCTTCGGGAGTCATGCCTTCAGAAAGGGTGGTAAAATCTCGAATATCCGAGAATAAAATAGACATTTCCATTTCGACGGCTTCACCGAGTTTCACTTCAACAATGCTTTCATAGCCTAAAAAATAAAGAAATTCATGGGGAACAAAACGCCCATAGGCATCGGTGAGTTCTAATTCCGCATCAAGGGCATCTTCTAGGTTTTGATTGAGTTCAAACAGTTCTTTCGTAAACCGTTCTCGTTCGGCTTCAACTTGTTTGCGATCGGTAATATCTTGAAACGCAGCCATTGCGTAAGAAATATTACCATTGTCGTCATAAATGGGAGTTCCCCAAGCTTCAATGGGGATGGTGGCATCAGGGCGTTGAATTTCCATATCGTCGGCAGTGGTTCGCTCCCCTTGAAGTGCCCGGACGATGGGCAAATTTTCAGCAGGATAGGGCCGATCGCTGCCTACAAAATAGATTTGATAAACTTCTGATAAGTGCTGAGTAGCTGCGGTTGTTATAGCTCCTTTTCCTAATAATTCTTTGGCTTTTTGATTGGTATAATAGGGTTTACCTTTGGCATCAAGGACGGCGATCGCCACCGGCATCGCTTCTAAAAATTGAGTCAATTGACTTTGACTATCGCGCTGAAGTCCCCGGCTATAATATCCAGCAATGGTGATGGCGGACGTGCTTAAAGCAACCATTGGAGAGACGATGGGAACCCACCAACTATTTAAAAAAGCCACATAAGCACCCATTAAAAGTCCTAGACTCCCTAATCCTAACCAGACGGCAAACAATGCCCATCTCCAGCTTGAATTGTTTTTGAAAATTCGAGCTTGAAGCAAGGAATAAGAAACGGTAGCCCCAAACAAAGAATTCAAGGAAATCCAGAACCATTCTAAAGAATCGGACCAGACTTGAATGAAAGGGCGACCTTCAAGAGCAGCGCTTAAAATTTGAGCGATCGCATTGGCATGAATCACGACTCCAGGCATTCGGATCAAACTGTTACCATACGCACTGTAAGGGGTCAAAAATAGGTCATTCAGGCTCTCAGCAGTTACCCCGACTAACACAATGCGATCGCGGAGTAAATCCGGGGGAATGCGACTGCTCAAAATATCCCGCATAGAAATCTGGTGAAAATTTTGTTCTGTCCCCTTATAGTTCAGAAAAATTTGATATCCCCCCGTATCCGCCCGAACATATCCCCCTTCATTTCCTTCTAAGGGGATAAACCGGGCTTGACCCAATTGCAATTCTGAACTATCTGAACTATCGGAGTCTACCGCCTCTAAAGCTATCCCTTCCGCTTCCAAATACATTAAACTCATCCGGGCGGATAAACTTAATTTAGTCTCCCCCTCATCAGTCACCACAGACAGTAAACTGCGACGGACTTTGCCATCGGGATCTAAGACTAAATCCGCCATTGCCACAAGGCCAAGCTTTTCTAAAATAGGGGAGGCTTTGACTGGATTCCCCACCACTTTTTCGATCCCAATTAAATTCGGGGTCGATTCAAACACCTGTCGTAATCTTTCTGACCCCGGTTCTACACGAAAATTCCGATATAAATCAATGCCAATGACGCGGGGTTGGTATGTGGTAATGGTTTCTAATAGTTGAGCTAAAACTGCATCCGGCATCGGCCATTGTCCGAGTTCCGTAATATCTGCCTCATCAATGGTGACAATCACAATTCGAGGGTCCGTAGGTTCCGGGGGACGATTACGAAAAAATAGGTCTAAGGTGGCCCACTCTAACAGTTGAAAGAATCCCGCTGAGTTGGCAAAAATCACGAGTGCAGCCACCGTGGGGGCCGTCATCAAAACGCCACGCCATTTCCAAACTTGCTTTCTGAGCTTTAGCCACATCTTTTATCGGTACCCAGAAAGGATGAAAGACTCTAGGTTTATCCCAAATTTTAGAAGAATTCCTTGGGTTTGTGGAGAAAAGCAACACCCCTTCACCCGACTCAATCCCGTTGAAAGAGATACGGATGATGAGATCAAGGGGATCGGTTGAGTTCCCGACTGTCACTGGGGAAAACCTGCTCGTTCCCCAAATATAGAGGGACACCCCATCCGGTGCATAGAAAAACAACCCACACCCCTGAAGGGTAGGGCTTTTGGGAATGGGATCGGAAAAGCCGGGAAGGGTATTTCCCGGCTTGATGAAATGGCAACGTTTGAGCGGACTGGGGAACAAGGGGAGTCCTGAACTGGATTAAATCCCCGACGACTCCATCTAAGGCTGTGTAATGGGTTTAGAGGCAATTTCCTCTAACCCCACCGAAGCTAATAAGCCCGTCCAACTCGCCAGAATGGTCGGGTCATTGGGACTCGACTGCCGAAGTTGCCCTAAAGTGCTCATCATTTCATACCAAATCCCGGCGGTTCCATACTCCTGGGCGAGTTCCAGGGTGGGATCAGCCTGCTGAGAACCTGGGGTTAGGGAGTTGGCTTCCACACGGCGAATGTCTCCCTGGACACCGGGACTATCGGGCTTGAGTCCGGTTTCATCGATGAGGATAAAGGTCCATCGATAGGTTTGGCCGATTTCTAAAGGGGGTGCGTCATCCGGTAAGGCGATCGCCATGACAGCACCTTCCCCTTCAGGCACTGGGATATTGGTTTGGTAGTGATGCTGATTATTTTCATCTTTGAGGGCGAAAAAGAGTTCCCTCGCCGAGGTTTGAGGAACATACACATAAAACGTCGGGCGCGCTGCTACCGTCAACCCCTGATCTGCTTCGGGGGTGAGGGGTGTGACGCACCCACTGGACAACTGTGGTTCTTGTACACAGGAATTTCCATCCCGAGATGCACCCCCGGCGGTATTACGAGGTTGCCCTTTACCAGGGGGATTGAACGTGACTTGCGCGATCGCCCCGGGTTGTATCCGTTGGCCCTCGTTGCGAGTCTGAGCCTGCGCTGGATTAAGAATGCCTCCCACCCATGCCAAATTTAGAGATAGGGTGAACAAGAGGGTTAGAGGTACATTAGTCTGTTGCCTTGCCATATTACAGTTACCCCTCTAGGATAATGTGCCGCTTTATTTCTTCACTTTACTCTATAGTTTGAGTCCAGTTCAACTAAAATGGAGAAGTTTTTATAAAGTTTTCTTGCGAATTTAGGTAAGCCTCTGCATTGCTATTATTGATTTTTGCCCCTTCCTCCCCTAATCCCAGGAATTTTTCTTTTTTGATTAAATTTTCGGCGTCTGGGTAGAAGGGATTATCTTTTTTTAAATGAGTCCGTAACGATCAGTTCCCAGGGGATAAATCATCGAATACATTGACAAAAATACTGCATTCTTTCCCCAGGAATTTGCGCTGATTGCTGCTGACGGCTGCCCTGGCAACCAGGCTAGAGGCTCATCTCAAGCACCAATCTCAAGATTCAGGAGGGGGAGCAAGATGCTTTCCTGACTTCATCAGGGACTAAAAGACTCCCACTTTTGACTGCCTCAAAATTAAAGCCAATTTCCGACTAAAATAAACGGTGCCCAATAAAATGGATGTTGGTATTGGGGTTGTTGCAATAAAGCGACTTGAGCACGACGCAGGGCCTCAGCCTTGCTGATCTGACCCAGAGAAAATTCTCGATAAAAATCAGCCATCAACTGCGAGGTAGAGTCATCTTTGACCGACCATAAAGTCGCTAACGTCGATCGCGCACCCGATCGCACCGCCACCCCAGCTAAACCCAATGCCGCCCGTTTGTCCCCCGTTGCCGTCTGACAGGCACTAAAAACAAGTAATTCTATGGGTGGAATCTCTTGAGTGGCCCCCGAACGGGCTGTTTCTCGCGATCGCAAAATTTCTTGAAGTTGGGTCACATTAATTTTCTGATCATAAGTGAGAATAAAGGTGTTCTCTGGATTGGAACTAAACTGACCGTGGGTTGCCAAATGGACCACGGGAAAAGAACTCTTTTGGATCTCCTCCTTGAGCGCATCCGCAGTAAACGCCTGATTTAAAATCATCTGCGCAGGCAAATGAGAGCCAATTTCGTCCAGTTCCCGCGCAACCCCAGGCAAGGCACTAAATCCCTGACGCGCTTCCGTCAATCCCACGGTTAAGGCGCGGAGTTGGTTCTGGGCGATCGCCTGGGGAGCCAGTAATTGCAATCCGGGGGTGAGGGCAATGTTATAAGTTTCCACCAAATACCGCCCGCCATCATACAGCGCAGCCATTGGGAGATTTCGCAAAAGACCATCTAGCACAAACACCAGGGTCTGAATCTCTGCATCAGCTAAACTCGCTTCTGCGGGTCGAATCAGCCAGTCATATACCTGTTCCGATAACCTCAACCGTTCCTGATCCGAGAAAAAGGGATTGAAAGCACCCAGCAACTGTTCTAGGATGCGTTCTACCTCACTTTGGCTTAACCCGGTGGCATAGTGACGCAGAGGCTGTCCTGGGATAGAGAGAATCACTTCCAGGCGATCGGGTAAAATAATCGGATAAATCGCCGCTGCTTTCGCATCTACCTGGTCGATTTGCACCGGCTGAATATCTAAACAGGCTTGGCGAAAAAAGTTCTCTAATTCAGCTAATTGCAGGGCTTCCAGGGTCTCTCGGGCTTGTTTGAGATGGTCTTGAGTGGGATTGCCACTGAGGAGTAAACTGACGAATTCCCGGTAGATGGGTTCGACCCGTTCTTGAAAGGAAAATTGCACCTCTTGGGCGATCGCCACTAAGTCTCGGCGCAGAAGACTCAGGGTGCGAACAGCTTCACTATAGGCAGCGATCGCACTCTGAGTTTCCCCTGTTGCCTTCAAAATGCGTCCCAGTTGCCATTGCCACCGCGCTGCAATCTCTTTGGCATTAATACTCACCGCAAGAGCCAGGGCTTGCTCGGTCAATTTTTGAGCATAGGAAAATTGCCCCGTGCGTTGGTACAAATTCCCCAACTCCCCAAGGGCGTAAGATTGCGATCGGGGATCTTGGAGCGCATTCGCCTCTTGAACTGCCATTGCGAGGATTTGGGCGATTTGGGGCACACTCAAGCTCGAATCCCCGGTTGCGGAACTCTCCAGCATTTTCAGGGCCGAAAACGCGAAATTCACCCGAGCATAGACCCCGGAACGACTGGGTGGGAGAGTTGCCAGTTGCTCCGTAATGGGGTTCAAGAGCGATCGGGCGGTGTCCCACTGCTGGGTATCCACGGATAAACTGAGTTGATTGAGTTGAGCCTCTAACTTAATCATCGGGACAGTCGCTGTTGCTGCCGCTTCCCGATAGGAGGTGAGAGCTTGGTCCCAATCCTGTAACGCACGAGCAGTATTGCCCAAACTCAACAGGGTGGAACTGATTTCGTCACCCGAGTGTAGAGTCCGAGCCAGGGCTAAACTTTGTGCTAATACCTGTTGTGCTTCCGGTAAATCCCCGAGAACTTGTAGGGCATTGCCGAGATTTTGTAAGCCGGTGATTTTTAGACTCGAATCCGGTTGGGACTGGAGTTGCTGGTTCACCTGCTCTAATAACCGTCGCGATCGCCGGTAGAGTCCCAAGGTTTGCATCCCTTGAGCTTGGTTAATTTGACTGCCCAAGGCCCCGGTGAGGTCACCTTGCGCTTGATACAAGGCTTCGGCTTGTTTCCAACTGTCCAGGGCCGCTTCTGCTTCTCCCCGGGCTAATTGTAAACTGCCTTTACTGTTCAAGGCTTGGGCGCGAATCCGTTGGGAGACTGAATTGCCCGATCGCTCAGAGGGAGTTTCTGGGGAATCGACGAGGGATAAACTCTCTTGGATCGCCTCTTGGGCGGCGTCCCACTCTCCTAACGCTTGATAAGCCAGGGTGAGATAGTTGAGACAGAGGGCTTGATTGAGGCGATCGCCTTCCTGTTGATACCCCTCAGCAGCGCGGTTCCAAACCCTGACGGCTTCTGCAAATTGTCCCCCCTGAAAAAGCTCCCGTCCCTGATTGAGGAGAGTCTCTCGTTGTTCCGCCACTCGCTGCATGGGGAGTTGGGACAAGGGCAGGGGTGAGGCAGAATTTTCTTTGACTAGAGTAAATGTGAGAGTTTGTGAGGACAAAGGACCCAAGCCCGTGGCGATCGCGGGTAACACCCCGGTGACGAATCCCACCGCCATGACGAAAGCTAGACCCCTGAGCAGCAGGTGATATCCCCTCCGGGTAAAAATCTGAGATTGCCAGTA
>CBFGOM010000255.1:0-7721 GCA_965650385.1 uncultured Oscillatoriaceae bacterium | reverse complement strand
CATATCCGCTCCCCCACTCCCCTCTATATTCTTTATCAAGAAGGAAAAACCTGTTTTCCCCCTTACAGTCTTAAGCTAAATTCCGATGAGTAAAAGATTTAGCCTCGGGACCGGAATAGGTTGCCACGATTTGACCATTCCCGACTAATTGATATTTGTAAGTAACTAATCCTTCCAGTCCAACAGGACCTCGGGGCGGCATCTTTTGGGTACTAATTCCCACTTCAGCCCCGAAACCGTAGCGGAATCCATCAGCAAAGCGGGTGGAACAATTATGGAAGACTCCAGCAGAGGTAACTTGGGCGAGAAATGTATCGGCTGCGGATTGTTTTTCGGTGACGATCGCATCAGTATGACCGGATCCGTAAGTGTTGATATGCGCGATCGCCTCTTCTAAAGAATGGACCACCTTAATCGACAGAATCAAGTCGGTATATTCGGTTTTCCAATCCTCCTCCGTTGCGGCTTCCCAATGCTGCAAATTGGGGGTATTTTTCAGAATAGCTTGGCTGGTTTCATCTAAGCGTAATTCCACCTGCCGCCCTTGGAGTGCAGCAGCAACTTGGGGTAAAAATTCTGGGGCGACTGCCTCATGAACCAGCAAGGTTTCGATCGCATTGCAAGCGGCGGGATACTGAGTTTTAGAATCCACGGCGATCGTTACGGCTTTTTCAATGTCTGCCGAAGCATCAACATAAAGATGACAAATACCCTCGGCATGACCCAGGACCGGAATGCGAGTATTGTCCTGGACAAAGCGCACAAATTCATTTGACCCTCGGGGGACAATTAAATCTACAAAGTCATCTAATTTTAATAACGTTAACGTTTCTTCTCTCGTGGTTAATAACTGCACCACATCCGGATCAATTTCCGTTTTTTCTAACCCTTGGCGAATTGCTTTGACAATGGCTGCACAAGAATGATTTGCTTCTTTTCCTCCTTTTAAAATTACCCCATTTCCTGATTTAATCGCCAGGGCAGAAATTTGAATGGCTGCCTCGGGACGGGCTTCAAAAATCACCGCAACCACTCCTAATGAGGCAGAAACTCGCTTCAAAATTAAGCCCTCATCCAGTTCCCGATGCAGTTGAATTTCGCCCACTGGATCCGGGAGTTTGCCCACATCCCGAACTCCGGCAATTGTTGCCTCTAGTTTGGTTCGGTCCATTTTTAAGCGGTTGTAAAGGGGTTTGGAAATGCCTTCCGCTTGGGCCAATTCACAATCTTTCGCATTAGCTGCAACAATTTCGGAGGCAGCAGCTTGTAAAGCTTGGGCGACTGCCTCGATCGCCTGATTTTTCGCCTCTGTGGAGAGTACCCCCAATTTCCGGGCAGCAATGGCCGTAGATTGAGCAATTGTCACTAGATTTTCTGAACCAATTTGCATGGATGTCATGGTAACTTTATCCCGTAGATTTTCCCGTTAAGACTGAAGTTTTTTACGCCAACTTTTAGACCCCAGAATCTTTCTGTGCGATCGACATTTCTAAAAGAGTTGATGGATTAACCCCGGACGCCTCACGCCTCCTCCCCTTGAATAGACCCGATTTAACCCAAGGGTGATGAACGTTTGAGTTTAACCAATGGTCTTAACTGTATTTTATGCTATAGCCAATTCTTTAATTTTTGTGGAGTTTTAGACCAAAAACCACGGGTCATAGGTTATGACAGAAAGCAGGGAAAACTTTCCCCAGGGCCTTGACAAAACCACCAAGCTTTGGGTGTTTAGAACCTTTTCATTGTGTACTCGTGACCTGGAGAGTGTTTATGGCTGAATCCTCTTTTCCGAAAGCGGGACGTAGCGGGACTACTGGCGTTAAGCTGATGATGACCGGAGTCGGAGGCAATCTCGCCTGGGCTTCAATGGTGACCATGACCCTCATGTTTGGGATGGTCTTTGTATTGTGTTTAGGGGTTTCCCTGATTCTCAACAGCGAGAATCCAGGGATAGGCTTAGGAATCGCGATCGCCGCTACCCTCGTCTTTAATATCGTCGCCTTTTTCCTATCCCCTTGGATTATGGATTTAACCCAGCGATGGCTATACGGGACTCGCTGGATTGACCTCACGGAACTGAATCGCAAGAGTCCAGAGTCCGCAGCCATTATCCAACAGATTTGTGCGGATAAAAAGCTGAAACAACCGCGTTTGGGGATTATCGATGACCAAAACCCCACCGCTTTTACCTATGGGTCTCTCCCTAATAGCGCCCGTTTAGTGGTTAGTGAGGGGTTATTTACCTATCTTGATGATGATGAAGTTGCCACCGTCTACGCCCACGAACTGGGTCACATCGTCCATTGGGACTTTGCGGTGATGACAGTCGCCTCTACCCTGGTGCAGATTACCTATTTGATTTATGTGTTTGCCCGTCGGATGGGACGTGGGGGGGAAAAAGCTAAGGATATCGCGGATCAAGTGGCGATGGTGGCCTATGTTTTTTATATAGTGGGGACCTATTTGCTGCTGTACCTGTCTCGAACTCGGGAATATTTTGCCGATCGCTTTGCGGCAGAATCCACCGGCAACCCCAATGCCCTCTCCCGCGCATTGGTTAAAATTGCTTATGGGTTAGTAGAAGAAGGGCAAAAAGCTACAGAACCCAGTCGGTTAGTGGAAGGAACGCGGGCATTAGGCATCTACGACCATAAAGCTGCTACCTCCACAGGCACTACCTATCGAATTTCCAGCAAACCGGACCAAATTGGGCGCGTGTTTCTCTGGGATATGTTTAATCCCTGGGGATGGTGGATGGAGTTGAACTCAACTCACCCTTTAACCGGCAAGCGGGTTCGCGCCTTAAGTACCTACGCCGAACAGTTGGGATTAGACATCGAGTTCGACATGGGACGGATTATGGGAGAAGGCCGGACCCTGAGTAAAAGTAAATTATATGGCAGTTTTGTCGGGGATTTGTTCCTCTATACTGCCCCGATGATTGGATTGTTTGCCGGGGCGATCGCCTGGTTCTTCTTCCCCCTACCCGGAGGAGGCTTTGCCTATCTCGCCTATCCTTTACTCGGCTTAGGAATCGGCGTTTTGCTGAAAACCTTTGTCATGTTCCCTAACTTCGATCGCGCCCAAGAAACCGATATTCTCACCTTAATGGCGGACCCCTACGCCAGTCCCTTGCGGGGTAAACCGGCTAAACTCAAAGGCGAACTAATTGGACGGGGAGATGCTGGATATGCTTTTGGGTCAGATTTGAAACTACAAGACCCCAGTGGCTTGCTATTTCTGCGCTATGCCTCCCGGTTTGGTCCCATTGGGAATTTCCTGTTTGGCATGAAGAAGGTGAATAGTCTGATTGGAATGCAGGTTCATTCCTTGGGTTGGTTCAGACGGGGAGTCGCCCCTTGGATGGATTTGATCCAGTTAGAAACCCAGAATGAGACACAGGTAAATAGTTATCATCGTTTCTGGTCCTTTTTGATGAGTGGGGGGATGATCATCGGCGGAATTGTTTTACTGTTTATCGTTTAATCTGACTAGACTTGGGATTAGCAACGGTCTAAAGTTTGTAGAGACGCGACGTCGCGTCTCTATTTGTTTGAAGAGGTTTAAGATGTCATACGAACGGGAAAAACAAGTTGCCATTGATGCGGCGATCGCGGCTGCTAAACTCTGCCAAGAAGTACGCCGAGAGATTCCGGTGGCGATGGAAAAAATCGATAAAAGCCCTGTTACAGTAGCAGATTATGGGTCTCAGGCGTTGATTTGCAAGGCATTGAATGCGGCATTTCCCGAGGATGCGATCGTGGGGGAAGAAGATGCGACGGATTTGCGTAGCAATGCCGAACAACTCCAGAAAGTGACCCATCATGTTCAGTCCCTGGTCCCGGATGCGACGCCGGAACAGGTTGCCGATTGGATTGATTGCGGGAATGGAGATGTCGGGGGAAGATTTTGGACCCTTGACCCGATTGATGGCACCAAAGGCTTTTTGAGACAGGATCAATATGCCGTGGCGATCGCCTTAATTGAAGATAACGAGGTGAAAGTCGGTGTTATGGCTTGTCCTGCCCTCAAGTTAGAATCGGGAGAAGAAGGGGCTTTGTTTGTCGCCATCCGAGGAGAAGGGGCAACCATGCAGGCAATCTCGGGAGGAACTGCGCGATCGCTGCGAGTCGTTGCCGCTGATGATGTGGAAAATATGCGGTTTGTCGAAAGTGTAGAAGCCAATCACGGGGACCAATCCAGGCAAAATGCGATCGCCCAAGCAGTTGGATTTACCGCCGAATCCCTGCGAATGGATTCCCAAGCCAAATATGGAATTGTCGCATCGGGACAAGCAGCATTATATATGCGCCTCCCCTCGCCGAAAACCCCTGATTACCGCGAGAATATTTGGGACCATGCAGCAGGGGCGATCGTGGTGGAAGAAGCCGGAGGACGTGTCACTGATATGCATGGCAATTCTTTACCCTTTGGCATGGGTAAAAAAATGGTCAACAATCAAGGGATTGTCGTTAGCAATGGCATCATTCACGACACGGTTCTAAAAGCCTTACAAGACTCCTAACTTCTCAAAAGTTAGTAGTAATAACTGAATTCGTTACTACTAACTTTTGTCCAGAATATTCGCCTACACCGCCGCCCCTTGTTTCAGTGCAACAGCCCCGCGAATTCTTTCCAATACAAACGATTTATCTAAATACGAGAGTAAATTCCCCGCTTTCGGACCTCGGGACTTACCCATAAAGGCTAAATAAACTGCCGGGAATGCATTATTCGGCTTCATATCTAACCCTTTACTCGTCGAGAAAATAATCGTTTGCAAGGTTTCACCATCCCAACTCTCTGCCACTTCTAAATTCTTGGCTAACTCACCCAAATAAGTCACCTGTTCATCGGTCAACTCTTGGACTTGTGCGGGGATTTCGTCAAAATAAAGTACCAGTTTTTCTTCTTCATCGGCATAGTCATCTAGCCATTTTTGCGCTGACTCAATCCGCTGATGGAGAACCTCCCAATCGGTATCGGTTAGCGGCTGTTCGCAGCGTTTTTGGATTTCTTCTTTGATATCCAAATGAGGGACTTGCAGCAGAGAAATTAAGGTACTGAAATCAAAGGGTTGATAGGTTTTGACTTCATCGGTGAGTTGAGAATAAAACAGCGGTTGAAGTTCTTTATCCTGTTTGGGGTCTTCGCCACTTTCCGGGGTAACTCCTTGATATTTCTCAATTAAGGTGTCGTAATCCCGGAACAATCGGGTGGTGGTTTCATAATTTGGGGCGAAATTAATCACTGATTTCGGTTGGGTTCGCAGCATCAAGAAACGCAGCAGTTCCGGTGGCAACAATTCGGCGATTTCTTTCGCT
Source organism: uncultured Oscillatoriaceae bacterium (assembly GCA_965650385.1). GTDB lineage: Bacteria > Cyanobacteriota > Cyanobacteriia > Cyanobacteriales > Laspinemataceae > Laspinema. Next base: position 2,397 of record CBFGOM010000255.1, on the reverse strand, counting down.
GCCGAACCCACTCCTTTGGAGGAACTCATTTTTGTTCCATTGACTAAAATAAACTCGTAGGGAGAATGGAAGGGCGGATTTTTGTGAAGAACTTTGCGACAAATGGCATTAGCAACATCGCGAGAACCCCCTTTTTGGGAATGGTCTTTTCCAGCCAGTTCAATGGTAACCCCTACGAGTTGCCATTTGGCAACCCATTCTACTTTCCAAGGAAGTTTACCGTTGCCATCAAAGGGGGAAATCCAGCCGGAATGTCCGCATCCGTTGACATAATTGGTGGCGTTGGGTTCGCAGGTATAAAAGACTTCTTTACCGTTGTAGTCTGTGACAACAGTAGTGGCAATTTTTCCACAGTTTTCGCAGATAGTGTGGAAGGGATACCAGTTACTGGGGCGATCGGCTTTACTAACTTCTTTATAAGCTTCCCGAACTAGATGGGAATTTTGCAAGAAGGTATCGATGTAGGGGTTGAGTTGTCCAGTTCTATACAAGTCTCGCAGGTAATAAATTTCCGGTTTAACCCCTAAGTAATCAAAAACTTCTAGGAATTCCCCCATGAAATATTTAGCGTAATCCGTCGCCTTGTCATCGGGAGAGGGGACGTTACACAAGGGGTAACCCAAATAGGGGGCAAATTTCTCGCGATCGAGGTAACTAGGAACAGTATCAAGGGCGTCATAATCATCAACGCCATACATAAATTTTACGGGCTTCCCGGCGTGTTTCAAGGCACGATAAATGACATCATGGATGATTACCCCCCGCAAGGACCCCACATGAACTCGACCCGAAGGGGTTTTTGAATCATTAACGATTTGTTCGCCTTGTGCACTTTCCGCAATTTTGTCAGCCCAAAACATAGCTCAAATTACAATATGAAAACCTTCCTAGTCTAGCATGAATGTAGTCTGAGAAAAGAAAATTTTTGGGCAATTGGGTTGTCGGGGTCAAATCCAGAGGCGATCGCCCAGTCAGATGCGTTCCCATGAAGGATTCCCTGGCAAGGATTAGAAACCCAGTTTCTAATCGCTACTTTGCACTTTCCTAGACTAAAACCGGCGACTGACATATTCCTGAGTTGCCTGCTGTTTGGGATGGTGAAAAATGACTTCGGTTTTATCATATTCCGATAAATAGCCGATTTTTTCCCCAGTTTCCGTGGTTTTAATATTAAAAAAAACGGTTAAATCTGAAATCCGAGAGGCTTGCTGCATATTATGAGTAACCAGAACAATCGTATAATCATGCTTTAGTTCATACAGCAGTTCATCAATGCGGGCGGTGGAAATTGGATCAAGGGCAGAACAGGGTTCGTCCATTAAAATAATATCCGGTTTTAGGGCTAAGGTTCGGGCGATGCACAAGCGTTGTTGTTGCCCTCCGGATAAGGTTAATGCACTACGATATAGGTTATTTTTGACTTCATCCCATAAGAAGACTTGCCGTAGCGAATATTCAACACATTCATCAATATCCCCTTGATACCCGTTAATTCGCAACCCTAGGGCGATGTTGTCATAGATTGATTTGGGAAAGGGATTGGGTTTTTGGAAGACCATTCCCACTTGCCTGCGGAGTTCTACGGGGTTCAATTTGGAGATTTCGCGATCGCCCATGTAGATATTTCCCACTCTCCTAAAATTAGGACACAGTTCATTCAGGCGATTAAAGCATCGGATTAAAGTCGTTTTTCCGCAGCCTGAAGGTCCAATAATGGCGGTAATTTTATGGGCATAAATTTGTAAGTTTATAGAATCCAGCACTTGAGAATTGTCAAAAAATACTGACAAATTTTGAAGGGTTAAAATCGATGATAAGTTAGGATATAAATACTCCGATGTCAAATTCATGGGTTTAACTAGAGTTGGGGTAAAGAGGGGAAACTTTAGAAGCATCAAAAGGGGCTAGATTTTGCACTTTTCTCGAATGAAAACACCGCAAATATTGAGCGTTAATAAAATGCCAACTAAGACTAATATAGCGGCTGCCGCATTGTTATGAAATGCGGTTTGAGGCCGCAAAATCCAATTGAAAATTTGAAAGGGTAAGGCAGTAAATCGGCTATAAATTCCCTCCCAAGAGAAGGGAGGGGCAAAGGAAACAAAGGATAATGCCCCCACAGCAATTAAAGGGGCGGTTTCCCCGATCGCCCGGGTTAAGGCTAAAAGTGCCCCGGTTAAGGTGGCGGGAAACGCTGCCGGTAACACGATATGCCACAACACCTGAGCACGAGTCATACCCATAGCATAACCTGCTTGATGTAAACTGTCTGGAATACTCCGTAAGGCCGACCGCGTGGTGACAATCAGCATCGGCAAAATAATGACCGTTAGGGTAAGGGAGGCAGAGAGTAAACTCGGCCCCCCAGTGATAGGGGCCAGGAGTCGCACAAATAAT
>CBFGOM010000254.1:0-7733 GCA_965650385.1 uncultured Oscillatoriaceae bacterium | reverse complement strand
CCAGTTTAATAGAAGATATTTCTAAAACTAATACTCAAGGAATTTCTCTGATTGATCCTAAAGTAGAAAAAGTTTTAGAATTGTTAGAAAACAGTCAGAAAATTGATAATTCTGTTTCTAAACAAGAAAGACTCAAAGAACAACTGAAAAATTCCCCTAGTTTTTCTCAAACCCGTTATAATCCGGAGAAAAAAACAGTACCCGTAGCATCGGTGGTGCTGACGGGACTGCCGGTTTCCCGAGGAGAATCGAGTCTGAACGTGATGCGTCCAACCTGGCGATGTATTAATACCCTAATCGGTCATTCTGACTCTGTGGTATCCGTCGCTTTCGGGCAGCAAAATAGTGACCCTGAACAGCGATCGCCTTATTTGATAGTCAGTGGCAGTTGGGATAAAAGCATTAATATTTGGCAATTAAAAAATCTAGAACAATCCCCCGGATTACCCGATAGCATTACGGATAATTCCGCCTCTATTTATTCCGTCGCAATTAGTCCCGATCGCCAGTTTTTAGCCACAGGTTGTGCCGATTCCACTGTCCGACTCTGGCATCTGCCAACCAATCGGCGGCTACATATTTTATCTGGTCATTCTGTCCCTATTTATTCTGTTGTTTTTAGTCCCAATGGAGAAATTTTAGCCTCGGGTAGCGGAGACCAAACCATCAAGCTTTGGCAAGTTTCGACTGGAGCATTAATTGGCACACTCATCGGACATTCTAGCTTTGTTTATTCACTCACCTTTAGTCCTGATGGGCAGCTTTTAGTCAGTGGCAGTACCGACAAAACTATTAAAATTTGGCAGGTCAAAACCCAACAATTGATCCGGACCTTAATTGGGAATTCTCCAGTAACTTCCGTTGCTTTAAGTCCCAAGAGCCACGTTTTAGCAAGTGCCAGTCGGGATGAAACCATTAAACTCTGGCAAATCCAGGGAAGTCCTTCTGAAGGAGGCACGAGGGCAGCCCCTACGCGGACCTTGCGGGGTCATACCGCCGAAGTTCTCTGCGTCGCTATTAGCCCGCGATCGCCGGTATTAGCCAGTGGATCTCATGATAAAACCATCAAACTTTGGCATTTGGAAACCGGCGAATTGATTGGCACTCTCACCGGTCATTTCGATTCAGTCAATGCCGTTGCCTTCAGTTCTGATGGTAACTTCCTGGCTAGTGGATCTCATGATAAAACCGTGAAAATTTGGCGACCCTTTTATTAATCATTCGGCTTTGATAAAGTCTAAATAAGCCTGCACTAACTCTTGAACCGCTAAATCATAAAATTGCTTCCCGTGTTCAGGCGTTGCCAAAGCTGGATTAGAACCCATTCTCCCATCGGGATATTTGCGGCGAAAGTCTACCGCACCATAAATCGGATAACCTGAAGCAACTGGTTTAAATAAGGGCGCCATTTTAATTGATTCGGGATAAACATACTGGGTGAGTGCAACTTCGCTAGGAGTGGCATGAGAGCCTTCTTCAGTTCCATATAACTCTTTGGCGAGTTTATAAACTGAACTGCAAGTAAACCAATTAGCAATTTGACACTGAATAGAATCACTATTCGGGAGGTTTAAGCCCTCAATCGTATGATAAGTTTCTGAAAACGCTGCTTTGAGAGTGGCGATATTTCCACCATGACCATTGATAAAGAAAAATTTGGTAAATCCGGCCTTAGCTAAACTGGTGAGATAGTCTTGAATCACCAGAATTAAGGTACTGGGACGGAGGCTAATCGTACCGGGAAAAGCGGTATGATGCAACGCCATTCCCACATTAATCGTCGGACCTACGACAGCTTGGGTTGCTTCCCCAACCCCTCGGGCGATCGCCTCAGCACAAATTGCATCTGTGCCGATTAGTCCTGTAGGGCCATGTTGTTCCGTCGAACCAATGGGGAGAATGATTCCCCTGTGTTCCTTCAGATAAGCTTCGACTTCCGGCCAGGTACTTAAGTGCAATAACATGAAGGTGCTGGGTAACGTGATAAAACTACAAGTTAAATGGAGTCTCGGGATTTCAACCGGAGTTCTCATCGAGCCTGGACATTTTACCATTTTTAGGGCTAAATAGCGCTAGAAAAAATGGCGATCGCACCCTTAAGCTTTTATCCGTAAAATTAGATACCCTAACCAAAATAAATTTCATGGCCGTTTTGTTGTAACAATGGAAATGATATTAATCACAAAACTCATTAATCATGTTTTCTGTGGAAGCAACCAAAACCCTTCCTAGGGCAGAATTCAGCAAAAATTATCGAATCTTAGTCGTAGAAGATGAAGATCTGATTCGGGAAATGCTGGTTCTAGCCTTAGAGGAGGAAGGTTACGAAGTCAGCAGTGCCGCAGATGGGCAGAGCGCCCTCAACAGTTTGTATCGAGCGGAACCCGTCTCAACAGATTTTCCCTTTGACTTAATTGTGTTAGATATCATGCTCCCCCAAGTCAACGGACTAGATTTATGTCGCCTCCTCCGTCAACAAGGGAACCCCGTGCCGATTTTGATTTTGAGTGCCAAAGGCAGCGAAACAGACCGAGTATTAGGGTTAGAAGTCGGGGCCGATGACTACCTGACCAAACCTTTTAGCATGAGGGAGTTTATTGCGCGATGTCGGGCTTTGTTCCGTCGTCAACGCCTCAATGGGTTAATGGATCCGCAAGTGTTGCGATTTGGAGAGATTACGTTATATCCCCAGGAATGTCGGGTGATGGTCTCCACAGAAGAGGTTAATTTATCTCCGAAAGAATTTCGTCTGATTGAGCTATTTATGAGCTATCCTCGTCGGGTTTGGTCCCGAGATCAGTTACTCGATCGCGTCTGGGGTCCGGATTTTGTCGGAGACAGCAAAACCGTTGATGTTCATATCCGGTGGTTACGAGAAAAATTAGAGCGAGATCCCTCCCAACCGGAGTACATCATCACCGTTCGAGGATTTGGGTATCGGTTAGGCTAAAAGCGGCGATCGCTGAATCGGTTAAACGGCCTCCTGAGTTTACCTCGGGCGACCATCTCCCGATTGCTTATATCATGAAACCAAGAGCGATTGAGCCGCCCTGATAGTTCAGGATTTTCCTGAACCTTCTCAACGATCGCCTCAGTTGATCGCAAATCATCAACAACCAGAGCCCACCGGGTTCATAATGGCTGAAAAGAACTGAACCTGATGGCGCTGTAAAATCAATCACGCTTACGCCAAAGCGCTCTATATTGAGGAAGCGAAATGGCTATCGTCACATTTTTCCTGGGCCTAGCTCTGGGAATTGGATTTTGGCTGTGCCAGCAATTTTGGATGCGCCAACAGTTACGGCAATGGTTGGGGGGATTGCCGATCGATTCCTTTGGCTTATATGTGCCCATCATGTCTCGATTGCGCCGAGTAATCGCTTGGATGAAACAAGAGCGACAACAGTTAGAAGCACAGGTAGAAGAAGGACGGCAATTATTACAAGTTGCTCCCGTGGGGTATCTGCAAGTCGATGAAGAAAACCAATTAGTCTGGTGCAATTCCCAAGCGCAGGACATTCTCCAGATTCAGAAGTGGGAACCGAGTTCCCCGCGTTTATTACTGAAGTTTGTACGCTCTTATGAATTGGATCAGCTCATTGACAATACTCGGCAACAGCAAACCCCGCAGGTGCGAGAGTGGGTCTTTCATCCCGCTTGTCAAAATGGGTCAGAAATGGGGAAAACGCGATCGCTCACCTTACGGGGCTATAGTTGGCCCCTAGGTGAGGGACAAGTTGGGGTATTTTTAGAAAATCGCCAACCCTTAGTCACCCTGGCGCAAAATCGCGATCGCTGGATGAATGATCTAGCCCACGAACTAAAAACCCCTCTCACCAGTATTAGCTTAGTTGCAGAAGCTTTAAAAGGCCGCTTAGAACCTCCCTGGAGTCACCGAGTTGAGCGGTTATCAGGAGAAACGAATCGGCTGATTAAACTGGTACAAGACTGGCTCGAACTGACCCATTTGGAAGTTGATCCTGGGGATAAACTTGTCCTCAAGTCTGTAGATATCTGCGCCTTAATGCAGTCGGTATGGCAAACCCTAGAACCGTTAGCGCGTCCGAAACAGATCACTTTTGAGTATTCTGGACCTGAACGGGTATTCATAGCAGCAGACGAGTCCAAACTCTATCGAGTCTTTCTGAATATCCTGGATAATAGTATTCGCTACAGTTCAGCCCAGGGTAAAATTCAAGCCCTGATCGCGACCGAAATTTTAGGCGATCGGACCAGCTCGTATAACCAACCAACCCGAGAACAAGAAATCATCCAAATTGATATCATCGATTCAGGATCTGGCTTTATTCTGTCGGATCTCCCCTATGTATTTGATCGCCTCTACCGGGGAGACCCAGCCCGTGCTAGACCGTCCCTTGACCCGACTCAAAGCCCGGGGAAAACCCATTCCACCAGTCCAGGATCGGGACTAGGTTTGGCGATCGCCCAACAAATTATCACAGCCCACGGCGGAACCATTAAAGCAAGTAACCATCCCGACACCGGCGGAGCCTGGTTACAATTGCGGATCCCCTGCGATCGGGCCGTTCTCAACCCTCACCTCTAAAATTCGGCCTTACCTACTACTATCCTGTCAAACGTATCCCCTAATACCGTTTTCAGAACCCGTTTTGTCAAATTATTAACCCTCTGTAGCGTTATGTTTAGAACCAATGGCTAGTCAAGCCGAACTCCCTGCTTCGTCCTATAGTAAAAATTTTAGATTGACTCATTTTAGGCGGAAAGTAAAACGCTTAGAGCGGGATATCTTGCGCATGGGTGCCTTAGTCGAAAATTCTTTTCGTCTAAGTCATCAAGCTTTATTTGCCCGAGATTTATCCGCTGCCGAAGCGATTCCCTTACTCGACAAACAAATCGATCGCTTTTATCGGCAAATTGAATCCGAATGCGTTATGCTCATGACCTTGCAAGCCCCAGCCGCAATGGATTCCCGTTTACTCGGAGCCTTTATGCAGCTGGTGCGAGACCTAGAGCGCATTGGTGACTATGCCCAGGATATCTCCGAAATTGCCGTTAAACTCTTTCCTTATCCACCTCATCCCTGCATGGCTGAAATTGAGGAAATGTCCCACCAAGCAAGAGCAATGCTGGCAACTAGTCTCGTGGCCTTAGCTGATCTCGATGCTGAAGTGGGTCAACGAATGAAACAACTGGATTCGATTGTAGATGATGCCTACCATAACCTTTATCACATCCTTGCCAATCAGCGAGATGTCAAAGGAGTGGTTGAACCTTTGCTATTAATGGCGTTACTGATTCGCCATCTCGAACGGATGGCCGATCATGCCACCAATATTGGACAGCGAGTCTCCTATATCGTTACAGGTCATCGAGCATGAATATTAAGCGGCGCGAATTCTTGCTGTTTTTTAGCGGATTTGCCGGTACTGTTGCCCTGAGTTCCCTGCAATCTTGCAATTTTTTACAAGGATTAGAGTCCCCCTTTAAATCTCAACGTTTTAATTTCAAGCCCGTGAAAGGGCCTCTACCCGTTTCCACGGATGGTATTGTACCGACTCAACAAATAGCCGAGTACAGCACCTATGAAGTCCTCGATGATCTAGTTCTTCCCGAGGGGTTTACTTACGATGCGATCGCCCAATGGGGAGACCCCGTGGGCGATTCTCGTTTTGGCTATAACAATGATTATCTCTCTTTCATTGAAACAGCCCCCAATGAAGGCTATCTGGTCATTAACTTTGAATATGTCAGCGCCGGGATCTGGATGCAGACCTATCCTTTGGTTATTCGGAAACCTTTACCCCTCGAAGCCGTTAAGTCTGGAATATCTACCGCTTCTAAGGGAGAAAAACCCACCACCATAAATGCTTTTGCGCTGGCTGACAATAACCCCCTCAAAGCCCAAATTCAGCAAATTTGTGAAGAAGCTTTAATAGATCAGGGACTGGGGGTAATCTCCTTACGGCAAACCCCAGAAGGCCAATGGGAAAGGACTAATTCTCCCGCAGACCGGCGGATTTCCGGCATTTCTGGATTAAAAGATGGCCGCTATTTAAAAGTAACAGGTCCTGGCGTTAAGATTTTTCAGAAACAGCAGGTGCAAGGGTATGGCGATGGATTGGGCGATCGCATCATTGGCACCTTTGGCAATTGTGCTGGTGGTACAACCCCTTGGGGAACGGTATTGAGTGCGGAGGAAAATTTTCAATCCCAAGTGCCGGAACCTGTCTATGCTGATGGTTCATCTTTCGATCCAGGGGAGTTACCCTTTGATTTGGCTGTTGATAACCTCGACGGACAAGGCAATGTATTGGGTTTAGCGGGGAATAAATATGGATGGATTGTAGAAATTGACCCGGCGGATCCTAATGATTATGGAACTAAGCATACTTGGTTGGGGCGCTATCGCCATGAAGCAGTAGGAGTGCGCGTAGAATCCGGAAAACCTCTGGCGTTTTATTCAGGATGCGATCGCCAGGGGGGTCACCTTTATAAGTTTGTCAGTCAAGGGATTGTCGCTAATCCCTCCGATAAAAGTAACTCCAAATTATTGAGCGAGGGTCAACTTTATGGGGCCAAGTTCAACCCTGACGGGACTGGCACTTGGATTCCTCTGACTCCGGAAACGGCGATCAACCCCCAGCTTCCCAATCAGCTCGTAGGGAATGTCATCTCTTTACCCAAACGAGAACCTCTCACCGCCACAAGACAGCGGAATCAAACCCAAGGGGGTTATTTTATTGCCGATCAAGACGAACTCATCCAAACTTTTAAGCAACAATTCAAAACCCTTGACGACCTATATGCAGGCAATCGCGAAGAAAAACAAGGGGCGATTCTAATCGATGCTCATTATGCCGCCAATGCTGCTGGCGTCACCTGCACCGCCCGTCCTGAAGATACCATCATTGCTGCTGACGGTTCCCTTTATATCGCTTTTACTGCTGGAGGGTCTGCACCGGAAGGAGGCCCCGATAACCGCATTTTTACCGGACCCAAGGGCGAGACTCCCTATCCGTTTGGGTGGATTTTCCGCCTCAAGGAAGAGAGCAACGAACCCGCTTCCCTCACTTTTACATGGGAAAAATTTGCTCTAGGTGGCGAACCTACAGCAACGGGAGTAGGATTCTCGAACCCCGATAATTTATTGGTAGATTCCCAAAATAATCTCTGGATAGTGACGGATATGAGTACCGGCGGACTTAACACTGCCGTTCCCACTCGGGTAGATGATTCGGGACAGGCGATCGCCCTTTCTAAGCAAATCGGCATCTTCGGCAATAATTCGATTTGGTTGGTTCCTACATTCGGACCCAATGCAGGAAAAGCTTACTTATTCGGATTGGGACCAATGGAGTGTGAAACAACCGGTCCCTGTTTAACCCAAGACGAACGTACTCTATTTTTAGCGGTTCAACATCCCGGTGAAGCGAATGGAATCCGGATGAATGGCTCAGTAGAAACTCGGCAATTTGCCCTACTAACTGTAGAGGGAGAGGAATTTATCCAAACTCGTCAAGTCCCTGTAGGCTCAAACTGGCCGACCAAAAAACCAAATGAACCCCCCATACCAGCAGTTGTAGCGATTCGGCGTCTGGATTCCCAGCCGATTCCTCCAGGGATGACTTCTGTATAGAACATCTGGAGATTTACAGAGGGACCATTGGAGTCCCCTACAGTTAAAAACAGGCGTTTGAAGCGCCTGTTTTAAGTTTACCCTCTAATTTTCATACTCAAGTCCAACCAGGTGG
>CBFGOM010000253.1:0-7772 GCA_965650385.1 uncultured Oscillatoriaceae bacterium | reverse complement strand
ACTGGAGTTTAGACTAAGGGAGTGTCAGGACAACAAAAAAAGAGGAGCCCGACTTGCATCTAGGCTCCCGTGGGCAGAAACTAAGAGTAGTACCACCTAATCGAGGTTTCTGCCAATATGCACTCTAACAAACTTGAGGAATTTCGTCGAGCAGCTTATCAAAACTTAGGCCGTGCCCATGATGCAACATTTGAGTTAACCGATGCCATCTTACTGACCCGTCATGCTGACTCATTAGCAGATCTGTCTTTGTCTCCAGTATTTCGTCGCCAGTGGTCAAGTGTTTACGAAGCACTCCAAGATTGCCGTCCCTCAAGGCAGAAATTAATGAAGCTCTATATTGAGCAAATCCCTACAGATGTACGCCCAATACTGGCAATCGATCATACGAGTTGGTCTCGTCCAGATGCACAGACCCTACAAGAGCGGACCATTGAACACAAAGCCACAAAAGTTCCAGGAAATAAACCAATTACGGTCGGTCAAGGGTATAGTACCATTGCCTGGATACCTGAGACAGAAGGGAGTTGGGCCTTGCCTTTAAGACATGAACGGATTACAAGCTGGGAAAGTCCCATTAGCAAAGCCGTTTGGCAACTCTTACAACTGTGTAAGTACCTAACAGTACGACCGATTGTCCTATTAGACAGCGAATATGGTTGTGCTCCGTTCGTTCTCAAAAGTGCTCATATAAAAGCGGATAAGTTGATCCGGTTGCGTTCCAATCTAGTTTTGTGGGGTTCTCCACCACCTTACTCGGGTCACGGCGCTCCGCGCAAACACGGTGAGAAATTTAAGCTAAATGATCCATCTTCCTGGGATACCCCAGCACAGAGTTTAGAAATAGACGACCCCAAGCTCGGAACCCTACGAATTACTTGGTGGCAGGATAAGCATTTTAAGGCGGCAGCTACCCAGACGATGCAAATTCTCAGAGTGGAGCGTTTAAATTCTGATGGGAGTGGATGTCTGGGCAGACCCTTGTGGCTAGTTTGGATTGGTGAAGAAATGCTTCCATTAAGTCAACTGTGGAAACTGTACTTGCGTCGCTTTGCAATTGACCACTGGTATCGTTTTTTAAAACAACGTCTCCATTGGCAAAAGCCTCAATTAAGTACCCCCAAACAATGCGAGCGGTGGAGCGATCTCATGCCTCTTCTCACCTGGGAGTTATGGTTAGCTCGTATGGCGGTAGCTGATAATCCACTGCCTTGGCAAAAACCCACTACTAAATTGACTCCTGGACGGGTCGCCCAGGCATTTGCTGGAATTTTAGTTGAGATTGGTACACCTGCGCATCCTCCCAAAACCCGAGGAAAATCCCCTGGGTGGCCTCCCGGTAAACCGCGACGGCCCTCTACTCGCTATCCACTGGTCAAAAAGAGGTATTCAAAACCAAAATCATCCCCCAAAAAGACCGCTTAAGCTTCTAATTTTTGTCCTACACTCTTTTCAAAGTGGCTCCCCTCCTGGTGGGTCAAATTTCGCTTAGTCTAAACTCCAGTTTTAATCCCAATTCTTTGCAAGGTTGGCATTTGGATGGCAATCACAAATATCAACCGATTGAACCTGATGAACGGGGATGGTTGTGGTGCGAAACTCTGGGGGCATGGCTGGGAAATTGGGAGGGAACTCTCACACAAATTTCTATTACTTGGTTACGCTTTTATCATCCCGATGGAACTCTAGCTTTGTTACCCCACGAAGCAGCACAACAGCAAGCAGAATTGGCAAAACAAGAAGCTGAATCTGCAAAACAACAAGCAGAATTGGTACAATCTAAGGCCGATCGCCTTGCTGCCAAATTACGAGAAATGGGAGTTGACCCTGAGCAGTTGTAGGGGAAAAAAGAGGGGCGATCGCCTCGTTAAAACGTTACAAACTAGCGATCGCCCCACTCAATTCAATTACTGACGTAACTTGAGAATCTCAGTGGTTACCGACAGACTTTCTTCATACAGCATATCCCGACCCCAGCGCTGTAATTGCTGACCCAGGAGGTATTCAGCCTTTTGGTCCGTTAACGGCGTCACCTGTTCCGTGCGGCAGTTTTGAGCGCTACCGCCGGATTCCATCCGCATACAGCCGGTGGTTTCAGAACAGAGAATCGTGCAGCAATTCGCCTCACTATTGGTAGAAGTGAGACGCAATCCGACCATATCCCCGTTAATTTCACCCCAATCTGCCGTCGGAATAGCCGCTAACTCGGCCTCTACCGTGCGATCGCCCGGACCTTTGAAGGAGATTCTGCGAATCTCGTAATCGCCGCCCTCCTCCTGATAAGACAAGGGTTTCCAACCGAGGCGAGAAGCGAGCCAACCCAGAAACATCAACGCTTGAGAGGCATTTCCCTTTTCATAATCAATCGTCACGCGATCGAGTTCCACCAGGGAAGCGCGACGTTCCGGGGGGTCAAAAGCAGCCGCTGCCAACTCTTGCCAAGAAGTGAGGCGGTGCCAGTTCAAGTCCGCCATATAGGTTTCGGCATCAATGAGCTTTTGCATCTTCAGAAACTCGGACTCAGGGTCACTAAAATATGACGAGTCCATAATCATGCAATTGCAGGATTCCGAGAGCTTTTGGAACAACTCCTGTTCCGGATTCGGGGTTGCCTTCCACCAGACAAACTTCGGTAAGGAGGGAATCATCAGAGACACGACCAAATCCCCAACTCGTTGCAGTGCTTGCTTCGTACCGCGTAAGGTGATGTACTCACAGCAAATTAACCGGCTGGAGTTGCCTTTTTGAATGGGACAATAAGCGGAAACTTGAGCCGTGACCCCCTCATCTTCACCCAGAACGGGACAAAGGGTGATAATGCGGCAGGGATTTTGGGCGGCGATCGCCTCGCTGATGCTAAATCCTCGCGCATTGGGGTTGGTAACTTTCTTGTGATCCGGCGGCATCTTATCATACTCTTCCCGCAGCCGGATCAGGGTTTCGGGGTCAATGCGCCCGGTTGCTCTAATACCGTAAGTCGTTTGAGCTTCCTGAACCGCTTCCTTGGTCAGTGTTCCGTAAATCCCATCAATTGGGCCTTCATAAAAGCCTAAAGCCCCGAGCAATTGCTGGAATTCTTCCGGCTCATAGACCACCATACTAAAAGTTGCGGCGCGGGTGGCAATGCTAGAAGCCCTGCCGCCATTTTCCGAGAGCCAGATTCGACCCAATTCTGACTCAATCTCATCAAGGGAAATATCTTTCGGTTGTTGGAGCGCAACAATTGGAGTAGCCATATTGATTTAATTGTTGAGTGTTGAGTAGTCAAGGTTGATTAGAAAGATGAAGGATGAGGGTTGTGATCCTGCTGTTTGATGATCTGTTCCGGGTTCCCTCTTTCTGATTCCCCATCATCCTTCATCCATCGGGTTACAGCCTGCGCCAGCGGTGATCGTTACGATTGAGCAGCATCTCCGCTTCCACGGGACCCCAAGTCCCAGCTTCATAAAGGGCGATCGCCTTGGGATCTGAAGGAGCATCCCAGACTTGTAGCAGGGGAGTCAGAACGCGCCAAGACTCCTCTACCTCATCCCCTCGGGTAAATAGGGTTTGGGCCCCTAACATACAGTCTATCAATAACCGACTGTAGGCATCGGTGTTCGCCTGACCGAAGGTGGTATCGTAGCGAAAATCCATATCCACCGATCGCGTTCGCAACGAGTTCCCCGGGGTTTTCACCTCAAAGCGCATCGAAATCCCCTCATTCGGCTGAATCCGCATCGCCAACACATTGGGATTCGCTTGTTTTGCCGCAGACTGGAACATCAAAAAGGGGACTTCCCGGAACTGAATTGCAATTTCGGTGACTTTTTTCGGCATTCGTTTGGCGGTTCTCATATAAAAGGGAACCCCCTTCCAGCGCCAGTTATCGATATATAGCTTCAGTGCCGCATAAGTCGGCGTCGTTGAGTTTTCGGCAACCCCTTCCTCTTCGCGATACCCGGGAACCTGCTTCCCTTTCATCCATCCCGAGGTGTACTGACCCCGAGTAGCGGAGAGGCTGAGATTTTCAATATCTGCTAGGTGAGTTGCTTCTAAAACTTTCACCTTTTCATTACGAATGCTGTCGGCATCGAGGGAGTTTGGCGGTTCCATTGCCGTCAGGGTAAACAGTTGCATCAGGTGGTTTTGCACCATGTCTCGCAGTGCCCCTGATGACTCATAATACCCAGCGCGGCCTTCTAAACCCACGGTTTCAGCAACAGTGATTTGAACACACTCAACAAACTGACGATTCCAGAGGGGTTCAAAAATGGCATTGGCAAAGCGAAACACCAGCAGGTTTTGGACGGTTTCCTTGCCTAAGTAATGGTCGATGCGGTAAACCTGCTTTTCAGAGCAGACTTTTTGGACCACTTGGTTCAGGATTTGCGCCGTACTCAAATCATGACCGAAGGGTTTTTCAATGACTAGGCGCTGTTTGTCGCGATCGCCTAGCATTCCCGCCTCACCCAGTTGCTCAATGGCTTCCGCAAAAAAGCGCGGTGCCACACTCAGGTAAAACACGCGGTTCCCCCGAGTGCCGCGTTGTTCATCCAGTTCACCCAAAAAGGCTTTGAGTTTCTGGTAGCTTTCTGATTTGTCTATATCGCCAGGACAATAGAACAGTCCATTCGCAAAGTCTTCCCAAAGCGCTTCTGAACCAATCCCATTGCCAAATTCTTCAACGCCTTGGCGGCAATGATCTCGGAAAAACTCATGACTCCATTTACTGCGGGAGACCCCAACAATTGTCAGTTCCGGAGGCAATTTGCGCTCCAATTTCATCTGATAGATTGCCGGAACGAGTTTTCTCTGGGTGAGGTCACCGGAGGCCCCGAAGATAATCAAAATCTGCGGTTCGGGGATCCGATCTTGTTGGAGTCCCACGCGCAGGGGGTTTTCTATTAGCGTTACCATCTGGTTTGAAAAGAGGTTAGAGGTTACACAGACATTAAGAAGGAGCGCGATAGGGAGATATTCATCGTTGCTCTTTTGCTCTGGGTCAAGAAATGGGCTTTAGGGGTGGAAAAATGGGTAACCGAGTGATACCTTACCCATTTTTCCATTCCGACTAGGCGGGAGCCAGGTTTTTAACTTTGGTTTCCAAAGAACTCATTAGAGACTCAAAGGGTTGAATGAATTTCTCAATACCTTCCTCTAAAAGTTCGGCCATGACTTGATCTAAATCGATGCCAAATTCGGGCAGGTTTTCGATAAGTTGGTAGGCTTGATCTACATCAGATTCGATGCGGCTGGCGACATCACAATGATCGGCACAAGCTTCGATGGTAGCTGGGGGGAGGGTATTGACCGTATCCGGTCCAATCAGTTCATCAACGTAGATCACGTCACTGTAGTTGGGATTTTTGCTACTTGTGGACGCCCAGAGTAAGCGTTGGGGATTGGCTCCTTTGGCGGCGAGGGCTTGCCAACGATCGCTGTTGATGATTTCTTTGTATTTTTGGTAGGCAATTTTGGCATTGGCGATCGCCACCTTGCCCTTAATTTGCTCTAACTGGGCTTTTTTCTGTAGCTCAGTCACGTGCTTGAGTTGCTCATCGATCGCCTCATCAATTTTGACATCAATTCGGCTGATAAAGAAACTGGCAACTGATGAAATTTTACTCACATCTTCACCCGCTTTAACCCGCGCTTCTAAGCCCCGAATATAAGCCCAAGCCGTCTCTACATAACTATCTACAGAAAATAGCAACGTAATATTAACGTTGATCCCCTCAGCAATCACTTTTTCAACAGCCTTTAATCCCTCGGGAGTTCCAGGAATCTTCACCATCACATTTTCCCGGTCAATTTCCTGGTAGTAGCGCTTCGCTTCAGCCAGAGTTTTTTCAGTATCGAGCGCGATGTTTGGTGGCACTTCAATACTGACATACCCATCTAAACCCTCAGTCTCATCATAAATGGCCCGAAAATGATCACAGGCATTGCGAATATCTTCAAACACTAAAGATTCATAAATTTTCTCAACGGATTGGTTCGCTTTGATGCCTGCTTCGATATCTGAATCGTAAATTGCATTTCCGACAATGGCTTTTTCAAAAATTGACGGATTAGAAGTCAATCCCCGCAATCCTCGGGTTTCAATCAATGTTTTCAGTTCACCGGACTTGATCAGATCTCGGTTCAAATTATCCATCCAGATACTTTGACCATATTCCTGTTCAATTTTTTGGAGTAAGGGATTGATTGCCATAAGTTTTATTTCGTTTGGTTTCTAGGTCACTACAGGGTATCATTGTGAAGGGTTTTAAAGCCGATGATGACTGTCTGTGGTATGAGAGTCACTGATTTCACGCTTAGGTTTTAGCTTATCTTTGAATCGGCCTAAAATGTAAGGGGAGATTGCCCTACTGTGTCATCAAATCATCATGAATGAGTGGGGATCGCCGGGTTGTTCTCATGCTTGCGATCGCTAATGAAGGATTTGACGAGGGCCACATCATCTTTACTGCCAATAATCACCGGAGTACGGGTATGAAGTTGGTCCGGCACCACATCTAAGATATCCTCAGTTCCGGTACTCGCTTGTCCCCCCGCTTGCTCAATTAAAAACGCCAGGGGTGCAGTTTCGTACAGCAGACGCAATTTACCCTCGGGTTTTTTAATCGTTCCAGGATACATGAACACCCCCCCTTCATGGAGGATCCGGTGAAAATCGCCCACTAACGCTCCACTATAACGAGCGGTATAGCCTTCGTGCCGATGAACATAGCGGATATAGTCTCGAATTGATTCATCCCACTGCCAAAAATTGCCCTCATTCACGCTGTAAATTGCACCATGCTCAGGGACCTGAATATTTTGATTCGACAGGATAAACTCTCCCAAACTGGGATCCAGAGTAAAAGAATGAACCCCCTTGCCAATGGAATAAACCAGCATCGTACTGGGTCCATAGAGGATATACCCGGCAGCCAGTTGTTTGCGCCCACTTTGTAGCAAATCTTGGGCTTCCCCATTTTCATCACTCCCCTCTTGTTGGCGAATCGAGAAAATTGACCCAATATTCAGGTTGCTATCAATATTGGAAGAGCCATCAATCGGGTCATAAAGCAGGGTATAACGACCAATCGGGCAGTTTTCCGGGATATAATACGGTTTCTCCATTTCCTCCGATGCCAAGCGACAAACTAAGCCACTTTGCTTGAAAACAGAGATAAACACTTCATTCGCATAGACATCCATGCGTTTGACACTTTCTCCCTGAACATTAATGTCGCCACTAAACCCCAGAACCCCTTCCACTAAGCCAGCGCGACTCAACCGCCGGGAAATCAGCTTCGCCGCTAAAGCAATCCGGTTCATGAGCGCACTGAGGTCCTGAGCATCCGCAGAAAAGCTCTGAAGTTGCTGCAAAACGTGCCGGGATAGAGTGGTACAGTCGCGATCGAGCGATTGAATCGGCTCAATCAGATTTTGGGTTATTTCATCCTTCATCGTTCTTGTCTTCCTTTGGAGTGGTTTTATTTCAGACGACTGGAGAGGTTAGCCGGTGGTTTTTGCCCAGTCGCCCCCTCCTTACCATCTTAAAGAAGCATTTTTGGCAACGCAGGTTAACGGGTGGTGAACTATAGAAAACGAAACATTTTCTTAAGTATTCCTATCGGTTTCCCAGAAAAAATCAGGTTTAAGCATAAAATCGCTTAAAAATCAGTTAACTCAGATACAAACTAGATTGAAATTTCCCAGGGATCATTCTCTATCCTCAGCAAAAGCTTAGAAACCCCCTTTCCACTTAGACACCAACTCTAGCAAAACCATAGAAATTC
>CBFGOM010000252.1:0-7779 GCA_965650385.1 uncultured Oscillatoriaceae bacterium | reverse complement strand
TTGAATTAATCAGTTTTATAAGTTGAAGATAAGGGGTTGAATTACTATGAAAACATAAAATATGGGAAAGATTGTGTTTTTTTTCAACTTGTTCTTCTAGGTTTTTATTTAATAGCATTTTAGAGTAGTAAATGTGAATTAAACTAAGGCTGTATTTCGACCTTTGCTCTGGTTTTCTACATTTAAGATGAGTAGAAATTAGCAAGGTTATCCTTTAATTTATATCACTCATAAAACCTGGTTATATCTATCTTTAGTTAGATTATTCGATAGTCAGAGGAGGTAGGACTATCCCCAGGGACAAAGGGCCACACTACGGATTGAGGTGATGATAAATACAGCTTTGTCCAGACTGAGCGATCGCCACTATGCGGACCCAAACGAATCAATGAACTGCCTTCCTAGAGATTGAGTTAGAGATTGGGTGCGATCGCTTGAATTTGCGGAAGTCTTGCCCATACAGGAAGTGAGGAATGAAACCAGCCCCCTGGACCATCGTTTTAATTTTAGGACTCGGTATTTTCGCCCTATCTACAGGGGCAATTTTAATCCGATTAGCGTTTGATGCGGCTGGGGTACAAGGGGTGGGATTTAGCCTAATTGTAGCAGCCTCTCGGTTGAGTTTAGCAGCCCTGTTGTTGCTACCTGCCTGGAGAACTATTAAACCCCAACCCCTACAATCTGGGGGAATGGTTTATGCTGGGATTGCCGGTGGATTTCTTGCCCTTCATTTTGCCACTTGGATTACGTCCTTATCTTATACCTCAATTGCCGCCTCTACGGCGATCGTCACGACCAATCCCGTATGGATTGCCCTGTTTTCTTTTCTGTGGGGAGAAAAACCAAAATCTAAGACTTTAGTAGGAGTTTTTCTGGCATTAATGGGGGGATTAGCAATCGGGTTAAGTGGGACAAAATCAAGTGCGATCGCCAGTTATCCGCTGCTGGGAAATAGTTTAGCTTTGATTGGATCCTGGGCAATTAGTGGATATTTATTATTAGGAAAAGAGGCACAACGGCGAGGAATGGGAATTGCCAGTTATGCGGCGATCGCTTATAGTAGTGCAGCCCTCATTTTATTGCCCTTACCACTGTTATGGGGAACGAGTTATGTGGGGTATCCTCCATCGGTGTATGGGTATGTTTTGTTGATGGCGATCGGACCCCAATTGATTGGACATACAAGCTTTAATTGGGCGTTGCGGTGGATTTCGCCAACCTTGGTCACCTTAGTGATCCTATTGGAACCAGTGGGGGCGAGTATTTTAGCCTATTTTATCTTTGGAGAACTGCCAGGAATGGGGGTTATCAGTGGGGCGATCGTCTTACTCATCGGCGTGGCGATCGCCGCCCTGGCGACTACACCGCTTCCCCCAGAATCTTAACCCTTACCCCCGGAAAAATTACCCCCAATTTTCCCTTAAATCATCACAATATCCGCCGGAGTAATCATCGAAGCATCCACATTATTCAATACAACAACAAGTTCACCTGCGACCGAAATATTAGTCACCCCTGTTCCTTGATTAATACTTAATTGCTCAAAGCTTAATCCTGCGGCCAATCCAATCCGGTCAATTCCAACTTCAAAATCAACCACTAAATTTACCCCATCCCCTTCACGGAAGACAAAGATATCCTGTTGGGCACCGCCAATTAAGGTATCATTACCCAAATCTCCCCAGAGGACATCATTGCCATCCCCTCCATTGAGAATATCCTGTTCTTTCCCTCCACGCAGCGTATCATCACCCTCTTTGCCAAACAGGGTATCATCTCCCAGATTTCCGTTCAAGAAATCCCGGCCATTACCTGCGCAAAGAACATCATTATCATTATCTCCAAACAGGAAATCATCTCCTTCCTGTCCATAAAGGAAATCATTTTCTTTTCCCCCATGTAAGGTATCATTTCCATCCCATCCAAACAGAGTGTCTTCCCCGCGATTTCCATTCAAGAAATCTTCCCCATTGCCTCCCCATAACCAATCTTGCTCGTTATCTCCAAATACCGTATCATTGCCATCATATCCAAGTAAGGTATCATTATCCTTACCGCCATACACTAAATCATTACCAAAACTGGCATCAATATAATCAGTGCCCGTATTGCCATGAAGTGTATCATTTCCAGTGCCACTGATGAGATTATCATTTCCTCCGAATCCTAGAAGAAAATCATCGCTTGCTGTCCCATATAGAACTTCTCCAGTATCCGTCCCGAAAAAGGGATTCACACCCCGAGAATAGAGAGTATCGGCAACCAAATTGGGTCCAGGAAAGACCATAAATCCCTGACAAGCACCAGATTCAGAAAGACTAAAATCTCGGTTAGAAGAATCAATGGGGGGAGAATCAACCGGGGGAGAATCAACCGTCTGAGGGTCACTCGGAGGAAGAGATTCAGGCAAAATAGGTCCAATAGGTGTTGGCCCTTGACCTGGAGTCCCATCGGTGGGTTCTGCCGGTGGTGGGGAAGTGATGGTGGCAGTAATGGGAAAGTTAAAGGGATTTGCAGTGTTATTGTTCGCGATAAATTGCAACTCTCCCAAGGGATTTCCCACATCACTGGCATCGACTTGGACTTGAAAGGTTGTTTCTCCATTAGCGGGAATTGTGCTAGGAAAAGAACCGATTAAACTAAAGGAAGCAGGGAGTTGTAAATCGGATACAGTAACTTCGCTACTGTTAGGATTTCTGAGGATAAAAGTAGTGGTGAGTGCCTCTCCCACTTCGGTTGTTCCCAGGTTGACCGAGGTGTTTGTATCATCAGCGATCGCAGTGGTTCCCAGTAATACCTCAATCGGCAACTCTGATACAATAGGAACCGTGAATTCATAAGCCCCAATATCGGCCACTACAGTCCCATTCTCATCTCCATCAAAGGGCCGAATTTGTCCCCGTTGATCCGTGGCGGGTGCGATCGCATTATTTCCCCCATCAATGGCCGGACTTCCCGGGAGTAACGGGTGGATTAGGAATCCATCAATTTCTTGTAAAGGTCCTAAGAGAGGGTCGGCGATCGTGATAGTCGCCGTTACGTTAACATCTCCAGAACCCAAAGAGTTGTTCTCAGAAAATTGAAGATTATTTCCTCCATCAATTAATTCCCTATTGGTGTGCTTCTGGATATTTGCAACGTTTCCTGCTTGATTATTTGTGAAGATTGAGTTGGCAACGGAAATATCCGAATCAGTGCTATTAAATAAAGCCCCAGCAAAAGAGCCGGCGTAATTGTTAGCTACTGTCAAATTAAGGAGGTTGGCAGCAGATTGAATAAAAATCCCTCCGCCCAAACCTTCTTTTGTCGTTGGATTTTCCGCTCTATTTTCCGAAAATGTACTGTTACTAATTGTCTTGGGGGAAAACTTATCTCCCCAAAAACCACCCCCTTGGTTATGAGCCAAATTATTCGCGAAGGTCGTATTATTTAAAATCAATTCACTATTATCTTGGCGTAATCCTCCCCCATTTCCACCCACTGTCCCAATGCGTAACGCTTCATTATAAATAAATAAACTATCTTCAACAATGACTGGATCTCCGGGGTAAGAAAAGAGGTTTGCACCGCCTCCACTCAAAGCTCGGTTGCCTTGAAATTTGCTATTTCGGATGGTAATTGTTCCCGAGTCAGGCAGGGTAAAATCTGTCGCTCCATCCGTTAAAATTGCTCCCCCTAATCCATAGTTTTTAGTTTTGGAACTAGGCGTAATCGCCTCATTATTAATGAAGGTAGAATTTTCGACGGTTAAGATGGTGAATAGGCTATTAATGGCTCCCCCATTCACGCCTTTGTTATTCTCAAAGTGGCTATCTTTAACCGTCAAAGTGCTTTCACTTTTTATGGAAATTGCACCCCCACCACGCTCTTCAGCACCCGCCGTTCCAAGATTGCCTTCAAACCGAGAATTCAAAACGGTATTTTTGCTTTGGTAACCGCCAAAAATACCCCCACCTCCATAGGTGGCATCATTATTAATAAATGTACTATTTTCAACAGTTAATGAGGTTTGTCTTGCGGTTCTAATTCCAGCACCTGCACCATTTTCCCCGACTTCTGTTGTTTTGCCATTGGCAATAACTAGACCTCTAAATGTAATATCAACTGCCCCAAAATCGGGTGAACGAAGTACATCAAAAACCCGGCTCGCTTTATTGCCACTAATGGTTACTCCAGGAGCATTTGTCCCATCAATAACTAAGTTTTTATTAATGGATAACTGTCCACTAGTCAGGGTAATGGTTTGATTAGCTAAAGTAGGATCAAACTGGATGGTATCTCCAGCTTGGGCGGAGGCGATCGCAGTTCTTAAAGACCCAGCACCACTATCATTAGCATTCGTTACCGTTAGAATTGCTAAGACTCCCGAATAGCCTGTCATTGCCTCGGGTTTGAATGCCAAGGGTGCGGTGATTTCTCCGGTTCTAAAGGCTAAGTTCCAGTTGCCTCCCCGTTCTGAGTTGCCCGTAATATCCACTGATGCAGCAATTGTCAGTCCGGTTAATTCACTTAGATTTTGGACAAATTTGGCGCCGATTCCCGCTGCCACTTGGCATCCATAAACGAACAGATTTCCTGGGGCCGTTAATGCTTGGGACCAGGACTGTAAAACAGCGTAATAGTGGGATAAATTATCCCCGGATAAGATGACATTACCGAGTTGTAAAGCACCGGGGCTGCCGTGGGAAATAATATGAAGAGACTCTACGGTTTGTCCCTGAACAGTGAGGTTTTGTAAAACCTCGGTAATCTGCTGGACTCCATCGGCTAATTCATCTAACACGATCGCCTGAGTATTTTCCCAGACTCCCTGAAGCAAACTTTGATAATTTTCTACTTGCGAATCGATGAATACTAGTGTTATTGACACGGGCATTTCCGCCTTGTCTTGGTTGTCAATCAAATCAAAATCAATCGCCATCTGGACTACTCCAAACTTTACTTTTTTGGGTAGATACCAGCCCTGATTGAAAAAAAGCGATCGCCCTAAAAAATAACTCTGTGATTTTCTGAACGCTTTTTTTCTTAATATTTCTTCAAGCCAGTTCTTATAAAACCGGATATTCTCGATAATACTTAAGGAACAATCCCAGTTTTGGGAAATTTTTTTAATAAATATGGATTTGGGATTGTCCCTCAAAAAAAATCCTCCAAAGCAGCATTGTATTAGCCCTATTAAAGCACAAACAATAGGCTAACTAAAAATTATTTAAATCCATCGAAATCGTGAAATCAATGTACTTAATTAGCGGTTAAAATTAGATTCAAAAAAAGAAAATTAGAATTTATAAAAATTTATAGAAGATTGAATTACTCTGAGTACCTTCAAAACTTGAAAGTTTCCCCCGGGCAGTTTTCCTTCCCTTAAAAAATAACCCTACCTACAACAAAAGCGAAATTTGACTTCTCCTTTACCCCAGAAAAAATAGCTCCAATCCGCTTGACCTTGGCCCCCAATTAAAAGTTCCCCTTCAGGGGGTTGGAGGGCTTAAAAAATGAGAGAAAAAACAGACCCAAATACCCCGTTCTGTTCCTTCTTCGCCTATCCCTCTCAACGGATGGTCCCAATTTAGCCGCCCTCAAATGGGCGGGAAAACTCCGACCCAAAATCCGTAGAGGGGGCTCTCGCCCTGGGACTAGCAGCACCCCCCGTACCCCGCGTCTCCTACACAACCCATCATGCCTCACCTATGCTTGTACGGTTTATACGAATTAGCACTCTGCGCCATAGAGTGCTAAATTTTCTACTTGGAGCAGATTGAGTAACCGACACTATGGCAAAAATTATTTCCTTTAACGAAGAATCTCGCAGATCGCTCGAACGTGGGGTCAACGCCCTTGCCGATGCAGTGCGGATCACGATGGGACCGAAAGGACGCAACGTGGTGCTAGAAAAGAAATATGGCGCACCTGATATCGTAAATGATGGAATCACCATTGCTAAAGAAATCGAATTAGAAGACCCCCTAGAAAACACTGGGGCCAAACTCGTGCGGGAAGTCGCTGCCAAAACCAAAGATATTGCCGGTGATGGCACCACCACCGCCACAGTCTTAGCCCAGGCGATGATTCGCGAAGGCTTGAAAGTCGTGACTGCTGGTGCGAATCCAGTTTCAGTCCGACGGGGTATTGAAAAAACCGTCGCCTACTTGCTAGAAGAAATTCAAGCGTTGTCTAAACCCGTGGAAGGGGATGCGATCGCCCAAGTTGCCACCGTATCCGCAGGCAATGACGAAGAAATCGGTCAGATGATCGCCGATGCGATGGATAAAGTCACCAAAGATGGCGTGATCACCGTCGAAGAATCCAAATCCCTCACCACCGAACTGGATGTTGTCGAAGGGATGCAGCTTGATCGCGGCTATATCTCCCCCTACTTCGTCACCGACAACGAACGGATGATCGTCGAGTTTGAAAACCCGGCAATCCTGATTACCGATAAAAAAATCAGTTCCATTCAGGATCTCGTCCCCGTCCTGGAAAAAGTGGCCCGCGCCAGCAAACCCCTTTTAATCATCGCTGAAGATGTCGATGGCGAAGCCTTGGCAACCCTCGTGGTTAATAAAGCACGGGGTGTCTTAAATGTAGCCGCTATCAAGTCCCCCGGATTTGGTGAACGCCGTAAAGCGATGCTGCAAGATATCGCCGTCCTCACCAATGGACAGATGATTTCTGAAGAAATTGGTTTGAGCTTGGATACTGCCACCCTGGATATGCTGGGAACCGCCCGCAAGGTGACCATCACCAAGGAAAGCACCACCATTGTGGCTGAGGCGGATGATAAAAACAAAGCAGCGATTCAAACCCGCATCGGTCAAATTCGCAAAGAATTAGACAGAAGCGATTCCGACTACGACAAAGAAAAGCTTCAAGAACGGATCGCCAAACTTGCCGGGGGTGTCGCCGTCATTAAAGTGGGCGCTCCCACGGAAACGGAACTCAAAGAACGCAAACTGCGCATCGAAGACTCCTTGAATGCCACAAAAGCAGCCGTGGAAGAAGGCATTGTTCCCGGTGGTGGTACGACCTTAATTCATCTGGTGAGCAAAATTGAGTCCCTCAAAGCCAGCCTCAATGATGAAGAAATCCTGGGGGCTGATATTGTTGCCAAAGCTTTAGAAGCACCTGTGCGTCAAATTGCAGATAACGCCGGTGTTGAAGGAAGCGTAGTTGTGGAAAAAGTGCGGGAAAGTGCCTTTAATGTGGGTTACAACGCGCTAACGGGTGAGTATGTGGATATGATTGCCGCAGGCATTATCGACCCGGCTAAAGTGGTGCGATCGGCCTTGCAGAATGCCGCTTCGATCGCCAGCATGGTCCTGACCACTGAAGCCCTTGTTGTTGAGAAACCTGAACCCGCTGGCGCCATGCCTGACATGGGCGGCATGGGCGGCATGGGCGGCATGATGTAAGCCACCCGGCCATCCGGTCCGAAAAAGCCCCGCCTCGTGCGGGGCTTTTTCTTTCATGGGCAGGTCCCGGGCTGGAAGCTGCCGTATGATCGATTTCTTTCCTCGATTGGAACTCGCTGCCGATTCCGGGTCAAACTTGCCGGGCCGGCAATTGGCCATTAAAGGATCGATAGAAGGAGTGGTGGCAATGCGGATCCTGCTCGTCGAAGACAACCCCGATATCCTCGCCAACATGGCCGATTTCCTCGAGCTCAAGGGCTACGGTGTCGACTGTGCGCGAGACGGCCTGTCCTGCCTGCACCTGGCCACCCGCGAGCATTACGACCTGATCGTGCTCGACATCATGCTGCCCGGCCTGGATGGCTAT
>CBFGOM010000251.1:0-7798 GCA_965650385.1 uncultured Oscillatoriaceae bacterium | reverse complement strand
GCGCGATCGGCATCGGCTGATCCGTCGCGTTAACATTTTTTTCATATCGCATTTTTCAAGGGATTGAGGTCCACTGATCAGGTCAAAGTCCCCCTTTTGAAGGGGTATGTAGGGCGATCGGTCCGAGTTCAGGCGCGCAAACCGCTATAGACTGGATACTACCTATCAAACTGCCCTTAGATTAGATTGTCACCCCTACTCTTTTATACCTGTTGCATCACCCTTCCCGATTCCCCTGAACTCTCAAACTCAGGCAGTTAGGGTCTCTATTCAATGTTCCAGGTCCTTTACTCGAACGCAGTGACAGGCTGGATCTTGACAATTATCGCCCCGGGTTGACTTCTGCCTCGGTTATTACACCTTATGATAAAATAACGGATTGATCCCCCCAACCTGCCTTAAAAATGCCAATCGGCTTTAGAAAATTTTGACCGACTTCGATTATACCTATTGATACCCAATCTATACGAACAAAGCCAGGGGGCGCGGACTAATCCAGGAAACTGACTTTTGAACTCCGGATTTAGTATTATTTACTCTTCAGCCTGCGCCCGCTAAGGGTTTGGTTTTTTGTAGCCCTTAATGAGCTATTCCATCAAAGAATCTTCATAAATTTCGCTCAGGGTTAGAGTTACTCCTAGGGATTCCAAATATAGGTCTTCTTTGGGATTTAAAAGAATTTTCTCCCAGTCACCTTCGGCTGTTTTACGGTAAATTTCAATCCCGATTGGGTCTTGAGGAACTAGCACATATTCTTGGAAACTGGGCAACTTTTGATAAGCAAAAAACTTTTCTTGGCGGTCCGTGGCGACGGTATTAGAAGAGAGAATTTCTACAATTAATTGAGGATTAGTTTTATAGTTAGGATTAGAGTCTTCTGGGTCACAAACGACCATGACATCGGGATAATAGACAACATCTGCTGAGGGAATCCAAAGTTTCATCTCGGCAGTAAATACTTGGCAGGAGGTTTCCTGTAGGCGATCGTATAGTCCGGATCCGATATTGATAGCAAGGCGATCGTGTTGGGGACTGAGGGTTTCAATTTCAAATAATTGACCAGCGATGTAGTCATGGCGAACAGGACTGGTTTTCTCGTATTCAAGATAGTCTGAAAAGGCCAAAGTTGTCGATGCGTCGTCCATTTGATCGGTGCAAGTTCAGGGGATGAGTGTATTGTAGCGGTTTCTGGGTCAAGGGTAGCGATCGCCCGGTTCACCTCACCTGTCATACCCAATCCGGAATTCAAACGTCATCTTTACTCTTTAGTCTGTGCCTGCTGGCTGATTCCGTGGTGTCTGACCCTTGAGGGTACAGGGTTTTAGAAATTCTTGACTATCAAATTCCGTATCATCAGCCCTAACCGACTCCGGAAGAAACCCGATTTCTAATATCCAGTTCAAAAACCGGGCTTCTTATCCCCTCTTTGGGACAAAATTGTGTTTTCATTGACCCTTGGATCAACCGAGTTTTAGATCCTGAAAGGGTCTTTCCCCTGCAATCGAGGGGAAGAGAGGAAAAAGTTCCCGTAAAGGGTTTCCCTATGTGAAGAAATCATAACAATTATAGAAAAGTTGGGGTTGCGGATTCTCCTGATCTAGCGAAGAGAAAAAAGGCAGAGAATGACGCGGATGAAGCGAATTAACCGAACAATTGTATTCCGGGTTACAGTTAAGATTGAGTTAATTCTTATCGGGGATAGAAATTAGTCAATCATTTGCAGCCAACCGCGCCGGACTGCATAGACGAGGCGATCGATGAGGGTAATTTCTTCATCACTGAGGTCCTGTTCTAACAGGGCAACCTTGATAAATTGCCGATCGCGTTGGGTAATCCGCCCCACGGAATAAATATGAGAAAAAACATCGGTTATGGTCAGATTCGGGAACTGGTAAATCGCATCTATGATCATCATAAGAATTTTTCACAGCTTCAAATTTTTTATGGGCATCTGAAGCTACCATAAACGCGATCATCGTGATTCAACCACCGCAGATCTATAGAAATCGAGTCTCCGTAAATTCTCGGATATGCGGATCCGTACATTCTCGTATTTCCCACGACAGGGGTAAAATAACTTAATAAACTGCCGATCGCCGGGAGTCTGCTACCCCATAAATTGCAGCTAGGGTTAACCATCCCAAAATGTTCACCCGAGAGTCAAACAAGGTGACATCGAAGAGGTGAAATAAGGTACAACCGGCAAAGGTAACGAGGTAGGTGAAAAAAATTAAGCGATCGTTTGTGAGCACCCCAGGGACAGAAGCAGTCGCCTCGGAATTTCCCTCTAAAGGCAGATCCTGCCAATTCTTTAACGCTAAGACCCCTTGTGCCAAGATCCAACCGACTAAACCAGACAAGAACAGCATTCCAGGAATTCCAGTTTCTGCACTCAGCATCAAAAATAGATTGTGGGGATGACCCATCCAAACTTGAGTTTGCGCTTCGTAAAGTTCGCTAAAACTTCGCAATCCCCAGCCGGTAATTGGGCGAATCCGAGTCAAGTCCCAAGCAAATTGCCATTGCGTCTTGCGCAGGGTTGCAATGGGGCGATCGGGATATAATTGGTCCGTGATACGCATCCAAAAATAAGCCGGAACGATCGCCTGTAATCCTTGGCGGATGGGGTGAGGACCAAACGCTGAGCCCAACACCGCCGACAGGACACCGAAAACGAACAGTAGCAGCCAACGCCATCCCTGGTACAGGATAAATAGGACCCCCGCAAACGCGGCGATCGCCCACCCATTGCGGGAATTGGTCAACACTAGGGCAATCCCATTCACCAGTAGGGCTAGGGTCAAAAATACTAACCCCCATCCCACTTTTCCTTCCTCTCCTGTCACCGAGAGATCAATGGTTTTCACCACCCGGGGATCACGGGGATCGCGAATTTTTTCCGGTTTTTTGGGCTGTTGTTTCAGGGTTCGCCATGCCTGAAAGCTCTCACACCACAGTCCTAAACCTAGAATAAAAGTCATTAAAAAATAACTTGCCAAAACGTTGGCATATTCAAACACTGATGCCATCCGTCCCGGAGGTGCGCCGGTGGCATCCAAGCGCCAATCTAAGATTAATCCTAATTTGACGGGTCCTGCCCATCCCCAAAAGAGTTGACCCCAGCCAATTACAGCGATGGGGATCGAGGTGGCGATCGCAATCCAAGCCATGCGCCGCATCTGTTCAGGAGTCTGGATCAGGAGGCTAAAGGTGACAAATAAAGCAAAGAAGGGCAGAAAATTAAATAATCCTAGGAAGGCAGAGAGGCGATCGGGGGCAAAAACTGTAGTCAAGATTAACCACAGGGCCAAGACTGCAAATCCTTGGTTCAGCGATCGCCCTTGAATTTCCCGGTACCGTTGTTTCCAGGTCCCAAACAGGGCCAATAACAAACCCATCCCACCCAGTAACGGACTCATGGGTAAGAACAACAGTCCCACTTGGGCGCTATTCCACCAGAGTTGTAACTGGCGATCGGGATGGCAAATAGTCCGCAGGGATAAGGATTTCGTCATGGGCAGAGTACAGGATTAAGTGACAAGAAGGATTAGGGAAAAAACAAACAGGGCATAACAACTTCAGTCATTACCACAAACATCACCGAGTAACCATCTCCCCCATCTTCCCCATCTCCCTAATCTCCCCCATCTTCCCACCATTCATTAAGCAAATTCCCAACACTCGCCGCGTGTCAACCGAATTTGGGCCAAAGTAAAAATAGTGGGGATAATGCGTCCATAGTTGGTGGCAATGGTTCGCCAGCCTAAATCAGCGAAGAACCAGCCCCACAGGACGGGTCCCAGTAGTGCTAAGGCACTGCGCGCAGCCCCATAGCGGGCGACAGAAAGGGCCATTCCGCGTTTGGCAGTTTGGGCAGTGAGGTAAGTTTGAACTTGACCCGCTGCTACTGCGCCCCCTCGGACGATCGCAGTTTGGGCGACTTGATAGCGGGCAAAATGGAGGGCAAACTGATGGGCAATATGTTTAAGTACAATCGGCTTGACAACGGAAGTAAAGGCAACCGCACTTCCCCCTTTGAAGAGTAAGCCGAGAGGGTCTTTTTGGACGGATAGGGGCAAAGGTTTGGGAATGGTTGCCCCAGCGAGCGATCGCTGGACCCTCACTGTCAAGGCATTTTGTTCCGAGGCCGGGAGTTGTCGCCATGCTTTTCCCAACAAACCGAGAAAGACTTCAGCTTCTAAATCCGTGGTCGAGAGGGTTTGAGAATAGGGAATTTTTAAATACCGACAAACTTGGATCAGGGTTTGTCGGTAGGTGACTTTGCGGGTTTTGCCCCTTAAAACGGTTAATCCATCGGCGGCGAGATAGCGAAATCTCTCTTCGATCGCATCCAGCCAGAAATCGCGATCGCGACTTTGGATATCGATCGGTTCTGGAGTTTGTAGATAATCAATCGGATTAAAGCGACGACGGAACAAGATGTCCGTGATCTGCTGTAATTCCTCTTCCGTGGCTAACTCTAGCGCTGCTCTCAATTCGTCCAAGGTTGGCTTCCTCCCCTGTGCTTGTCTTGTAAACCCTGCGGTTTCGACAGATTGGCAATCTTGATTATGGGCGATGGATTTGGCGACTCTAGGGCCAGAAATATTTACCGTCTGTTTCTGCCTTTTGAGCTGACCCATTGCTGTTAGCTTACTCGAAACCGTCTCAAATCCGGTAGATTAGTCAAACCCCTTTTTTTATACGAGATGAGGACAAACCGATGAGCGATCGCATCGTTGAATTTGATAGTGCCGTGATCGGTGCGGGGATCGCAGGATTGACCGCTGCCCAATCGTTGCGGTCTCTGGGTCAAACCGTTGTCGTCCTCGAAAAATCGCGCGGCGTGGGCGGACGAGTGGCTACCCGTCGATTATATGATACCCAGGCTGATTTTGGCGCACCGTTTTTAGATTCTCGGGGAATGCTGTCTCAATCCTTAGTACAGGTCCTTTCTCGCCTGGGAATTCTGGTCCCTTGGACCGATACGGTTTATCAGGTTCAAGAGGGCGACTCCCAACTGAATCGCGCTGTCACCCTGTCTGCGCCTTACGCGATCGCCCCAACGGGGATCAATGCGGTGGGCAAGTTTTTGGCCCGTCATTTAGAGATTTGGCGTTGCCGTCGAGTCCAAACGATTACCCCCACGGACTCCGGGAATTGGCATCTGGAGTTAGAAGCGATGGGAGACTCCGGGGATGCTGCTGTCCCTTTGGCAGTTCGGGCAAAAGCCGTGGTGATGGCAACTCCTGCACCCCAAGCAGTGATGCTGTTGGAGTCGGGGGAGTCAGGTTTGCCTCGGGGGTTCCTTGATCGCCTCAAAGCGGTAGAGTTTGACCCCTGCATCAGTGTCATGGCGGGGTATCCAGCATCGAAACAACGAGAGTTAGTTCAGGGAGAATATCGGGGGCGATCGCTACTCTTTCCCCCAAACAGTCCGCTGCGGGGACTATTTTGGCAGAGTAGCAAGGGTTCAGGTGCAACTCAACCGGTGTTTGTCTTGCACAGTAGCGCCCAATTTGCCCAACAGCATTTAGATACAACGGACCTCGAACCCGTGGGGAGAGAATTGTGCCAGTGGGCGGGAAAAACCGTGATCTCCTGGTTCAAGGACCCAGAATGGATGCAGGTCCATCGTTGGCGCTATGCCTTTTGTCGGCGTCCCTTAATGCAGCCGTTATTAACAGCAACGACACCGTTACCGATGGTTTGTGCGGGAGATTGGTGTGGCGATCGGCAAATTGAAACCGCATTACAATCCGGTTTAGCCGCTGCTGAATGGGTGAGCGATCGCCTCGGGGGAGGACCGATACCCCCTTTAGCCAGTTTATGGGAGGCGATCGCGATTGAGAAATAACCCGATGAATTTGAATCCAAAACCTTAATAATCATCCGGTAAAACGAACGGGACAACCCTTATAGATAGAAGGGTTCTCCCTGCTAATTTATGGGGAGAGAAAATTACTCTAATTTAGTAAAGTTCTAGTTTCTGTCCCTGACTTGACAGGGGTTTAGCTCAATTGTAACTTGGATCCGAGTTTAAAGAACTCTCTCGATCTCTGAGTTCAGTGGTGGCTATTATTCTATGCGAGTTGACTGGGCGATCGCGCTAATTTAATTGTTAAGTTTTGATAACGCCTCTGTTCAGGGGAACTGTTCCCGTAGGGATAGGACCCTACCCTGTATTTAAACGGAGTGATAGAAACACTTTACCCATTGCAGTTATGCAGTTGGTTAGATGGCAATTCCTCCCCCTCTCTACGAAAAACTGTTACCCTAATTTTAGATCAAGCACCTTGCTTCCATTCAAAAACCACTCAAACTAACTTGAACAGGAAAAACTATGCTCTCTTTTACGGGTTATGAAATCTTAGAAGAAATTCACGAAAGTAATCATACTATTGTTTGTCGAGGCCGCAAGCAAGGCCAAGTTCAGACCGAAATCCTAAAATTCTTAAAAACTGAATATCCCACCCCGACGGAACTTGCTAAATTCCGACATCAGTATGAAATTGTCAAGCCGTTGGATATCCCTGGTATTGTTAAGCCATTACACCTAGAAAGTTGGGGTCGGGGTCTGGTCTTAACCATGGAAGATGCTGGACCTTTGTCAGCGGAGCAACTCCTCTCTACGCAAAAACTTGATTTAGAAACCTTTTTTAAAGTAGTTATTCCCGTTACTAAAAGTTTGGGAGAAGTTCATAAACAATCGATTATTCATTTAGATATTAAACCCCAAAATATTGTCATCAATCTCGATCCATTCCGAGTAACGCTCATAGACTTTGGCATTTCTACTCGTCTGGAACGCTCCCACCAAACCTTGAGTAATCCGAATTTACTTGAAGGCACTCTGGCTTATATGTCCCCGGAACAAACCGGGCGCATGAATCGCTCCATTGACTATCGCACAGACTTCTATTCGTTGGGAATCACATTTTATCAACTGCTAACCGGGGAGCTTCCTTTTCCGACGACCGACCCCGTGGAAATGGTTCATGCTCATATTGCCAAACAACCGATTCCTCCTCACCAAGTTAACCCAGAAATTCCTCCAGTGGTGAGTGCCATTGTGATGAAATTGCTTTCAAAAACCGCAGAAGAAAGATATCAAAGTGCGTATGGGTTAATCTATGATTTAGAAAAATCCTGGAGGCAATGGCAACAAACCGGGCAGATTGAGTGGTTTACCCCCGGGGAACAAGATACTTCAGACAAATTCCAAATTTCCCAAAAACTATACGGTAGAGAATTAGAAATTGCAGCCTTAATGGAGGCATTTGCCCGAGTTAGTGGCACAGCGCAAAATGCTGACAGCCCAGAAACCGTGACAGCGGGAATTGAACTGATGTTAGTATCAGGGTTTTCCGGGATTGGTAAATCAGTAATTGTCCAAGAAATTCACAAACCCATCGCGCAACAACGGGGCTATTTTATCTCAGGAAAATTTGACCAATTTAACCGGGATATTCCCTATCAATCCCTGATTCAAGCCTTTCAAAATCTGATTCGCCAAATTTTAACGGAAACCCCAGAAAGATTAGCGCGTTGGCAACAGCAGATTAGCGAAGCATTAGGAACGGAAGGACAGGTCATCACCGATGTAATTCCCGAATTAGAGTTACTGATAGGAGAACAACTGCCAGTTCCAGAACTGCCGCCAACGGAAACTCAAAACCGATTTAATTTACTGTTTCAAAAGTTTATTGCGATTTTTGCTCAAAAAGAACATCCTCTCGTCCTATTTTTGGATGATTTACAGTGGGTGGATTTGGCTTCTTTGAAACTCATTCAACGA
>CBFGOM010000250.1:0-7901 GCA_965650385.1 uncultured Oscillatoriaceae bacterium | reverse complement strand
AAATTTCAACCTGAACCTGGACGACGCGTCAGGTACTACCTCCCGTTCGGGGGGGAAAGGCGGTCAAAACGTCAATAAAGTGGAAACTGCCGTGCGGGTGGTGCATTTACCCACAGGACTTGCGGTGCGCTGTACCCAGGAGCGATCGCAACTTCAAAACAAAGAAAAAGCCCTCGCTTTACTCAAAGCCCGATTGCTGGTAATTGCTCAAGAGCAACGCGCCCAAGAAATTGCCGAAATCCGGGGGGATATGGTAGAAGCCGCCTGGGGGAACCAGATTCGCAACTATGTCTTTCACCCCTATCAAATGGTAAAAGACCTCCGCACTGGGGTCGAAACCACCAATATTACCGACATTATGAATGGGGAATTTGATGCTTTCATCGAAGCCTATCTTCGCCAGGAAACCCAACTGGGGGATAGTAATTCTCTTTAAAAATCGCCGGAGGCCTTAATGCCCTCTCCCTGAGTCCAACCTATTAAAAATTCAGAATAACGGGTTTAACCTTCTGAATTTTTAATAGGCTTTTTTTTATTTTGACTCACTTGATCCGCCAGTATTGATAAAATTTTCCCGAGGTAACCGCATAGAATGGGTACATTTCTTGTTCTTTTCATCAGAGTGACTTCAGGGAATAGGGAAATTAGGTCGATGTTTTTTAAAGCTGAGGGAATCCAAACCCAAAAAAGTGGTAGAATTGAAAAAAATCCTATCCATTTTGTTCTGAACTCATAATTTTATTAACTGCAATGAGTCACCCCTCTACTCCATCTGAATTGTCCGACCAGCCCGCACCGGAAACGGCCCCCTTGACTGAATCGGAACCCGGTGAAGCCCCAAAAAGCCCCCAAGATAGCTATGTGAAACTAGCAATGCGAAATATGGTTCGCAAGCGGGGGACCTCTTTGAAGCACTTCTTTCTCACAACGGCAGGATTGTTGGGGCTACTGGTGGGACTGGCGTATCTAACCCGTTAAGCAAAGGACAAAAATATAGTGCAGTGTCAAACGATTCCACTCGATCTGAGTGTGCAGAATGCGTATTGGGAGCCTGATGTAGCGGGAAGCGTGCAGTTTGAGCCGATCGCCGAGGAAACCTGGGACCAGTGGTTCCAAACTTGGTTACAACAGCTTGCCGCCGAACTGCCACCGGCGATCGGCTATGAACTCAGCATCCGCCTGAGTGACGATGAGGAAATTCAACAACTCAATGCCCAATATCGCCATCAAAATAAACCCACTGATGTGTTGTCCTTTGCCGCTTTAGAGGTAGAGTATCCACAGATAGAGTCTATCCCCGGAGAGATTCCTCTGTATTTAGGGGACATTATTATTTCCGTGGACACAGCCGCTCGACAAGCCGAACAGCAGGAGCATTCCGTCACCGTAGAACTCGCTTGGTTGGCGGTGCACGGACTCCTTCATCTGTTGGGTTGGGATCATCCGGATGAAGAGAGTTTGATGCAGATGCTAGGTCAACAAGAAACCTTACTCATCGCTGTTGGTCTTGCTTTGTAACGATACAGACAACACAACTTCTCAAAAAGTGAAGTTGTAGTATGGGTTCAGTACCTGAGCTTTCCTAGCGCACGGAAGTAATATCTGCCATGAAATTAGACCGTTCGGAAATAACCGGCCAACCGACTCCATCCGTTGCCCCCTTATCAAATTTGTCTACTGTCCTGCCTATGTCTCCAGAGGGATCGACCCAACCACCGAAGCGATCATCGCATCAGCCTACCCGATTCAATCGTGATTTGTCCTGGCAGGTTGCTACGAACTTATTGGTTAGTTTTAAATATGCGGCAACGGGAATCAGCTACGCCTTCCAAACCCAACGTAACTTTCGGATTCATGTCGTTATTGGTTCGGTGGCGATCGCCTTGGGGATTTTTTTACAAGTCGGCTTTGTAGAAATTTCCATCATTACATTAACAATTGGGGCCGTTTTAACAATGGAACTCCTGAATACTGCCCTAGAATCCGTTGTGGATTTAACCGTTCAGCAAACTTACCACGAGTTGGCTAAAATTGCCAAAGATTGTGCCGCCGGTGCCGTATTAATTTCGGCAATCGTGGCGATCGCCGTTGCCGGATGCCTACTGTTACCGCCCTTATTCACCTGGGTGCAAAGTATTCTTTGACTATCCCTCTTTATCCTCCCTTCCCAGAGGAGACAGTCCCCCATTCCGTTCACGCCCTGTACGGTCCCCGCCTAAACTCCTCGGGTTATGAATTGCCAAGACTACACTCTCAATCGCGATCGGGTAGGGTGGAATTCATCCACCCCTCACCCGACTTCGGGTTTCCTCAGCCGAGATCACACTTACCCCTCGGAATCCGGCCCACTCAACTTTTGTGACAAAGACCGATTGTCTGATCAGAGACTGTTAATTGATTAATTTAAGCAGACGGGCCTAAACTGGTAACACTAAGCTTTAGACTCTCAATTCTAAGATCCCCAATTATTATAATGATTGTTCGCCTAAACAGGAGTCTCTACCTTGATTATCGTTATCGATAACTACGATAGTTTTACTTATAACCTCGTCCAGTATCTTGGAGAACTGGGCAAAGAAACGGCGATCGCCTCAGATATCCGCGTCTACCGGAATGACCAAATCACCCTCGACCAAATTCGTAAATTAGGCCCCGATGCGATCGTCATCTCCCCAGGACCCGGACGCCCCGAAGATGCAGGCATTTCCCTCGACTTAATTACCGAACTCGCCCCCACCTTGCCCATTCTCGGCGTTTGCCTCGGCCATCAATGTATCGGACAAGTCTTTGGCGGTAAAATCGTCGGTGCACCAGAACTCATGCATGGTAAAACCTCCGAAGTTCATCATAAGGGAGTCGGCGTCTTTCAAAACCTTGACAATCCCTTTACCGCCACCCGGTATCACAGTCTCGTCATTGACCGGGACACCTGCCCTTCTGACCTCGAAATTACCGCTTGGGTGGAAGATGGCACCATCATGGGAGTCCGACATCGGCAGTATCCTACCCTAGAAGGCGTGCAATTTCATCCCGAAAGCATCCTCACCACCCCAGGAAAACAACTGCTGCAAAACTTTTTGGATCAGTTGAAATCCCTCGTGTAATCGAACCTTTCCTCCTCGACCGTTGACCTTTAAATTCCGCTGTTGGTAGCGATTTCGATCATGATTAATCGGCGACAATTTTTCCATTATGGGAAAGTAGCAGCTTTGGCAGGGATTGCCACCACACTTCCTTCCGTATGGCAACAGTGGGCCGCCCAAACGCCCCCCAGTTCTGGAAACCAGGCCCAAAATACCAATTCCCTCTCCGTGCAATGGTTAGGCCATACTTGCTTTTTATTTGAAGGGGAAGGCCAGCGGGTCCTCGTCAATCCCTTCCGAACTGTCGGATGTACCGCAGGATATCCCCCCCCTTTGGTCTCCGCAGATTTAGTCTTAATTAGTTCTCGGTTATTGGACGAAGGAAATACTGAAGGACTCCCAGGACAACCCCGATTATTGTTTGAACCCGGGTCCTATCAGTTTCGCAACAAGCAAATCCAGGGGATTCGCACCGACCACGATCGCTATGGCGGACGACGCTTCGGCATCAATGTCGCCTGGAGTTGGACCCAAGCTGGGGTAAAAATCCTCCACCTAGGCGGCGCAGCGGCCCCCATTAATTCAGAACAACAAATCCTTATGGGACGCCCCGATTTACTGTTATTGCCTGTCGGGGGAGGACCCAAAGCTTATACCCCCGCCGAAGCGAAGGAAGCGATGCTCAAGTTGAACCCCAAAGTGGTAATTCCCATGCACTATCGCACCACCGCAGCAGATGCTCAGATGTGCGATTTAGTTGAGGTGGATGAGTTTTTATCGGTTCTGGATAATCGGGTTGTCGAACAGGTCAATACAGATTCCATTGAGCTAACTACCGGCAGTTTACCTGAAACAGGTCCAGTCATTAAGATTATGAGTTATCAGACAGTAGCGGGTTAAGGAGTAGGCAACGGAATTACTCATAACTTCTATAAAAAAGGCGGGGGAGTCTATAGACTCCCCCGCCTTCTTAATGAAGATTAACTGACTTTTCTACCCATGAGGAGGGCTTTGGTGGCGGATTCTCCAGCTAGATTGAGTTGCTGACGTAACTTGAGGGAGAGTCCCGCTAAAATGGCGAGATGTCCGAGGAATGCCATGAAGATGGGGGTTGTAGTTGCGTATTCTAGGCCGGATAAGGAGAGGATGGAGAGCAGATAGAGTTCGGGGATGATTTGGGCTTGTCCTCCTAAGAGGGCTAGGGTGAGCAGGGGGAGGCCGATCGCAGCCCCAACAACGCCGGTGACCCACAATGCTTGCTTTTTGGATTTAAGCAACAGCATGATTTGAGCCAAGACTGCATAAATGGCTGCCAATATGATGTAGAAGCCGATCGCTGCGATCGCTTGCAATTTCGGGAGCATTTCCACGGGCCATAAGAGGACCCAGGGGATGAAGATGAGGGCGGCGATGGTGGCACAGATGGCGATCGCTACAGGTGCGGGACTCTTTTCTCCCCAAATTAAATCTTGTAACACTGATTGGCGACTGGCTTGATGAGCATAACGGGCCCAATCCAAGAGGGTTTGTCGCGACGGAGAGAGGGCGGCAATTAGACCCAAAAATAAGAATAAATTCAGGGTGGCGATAAAACGTAGGTTGTTAAACCATAGATAAGCTGATAATTTCGGATCAGGCTCTGAACCTAAATAGGAGGTCACTAATCCTAAGAATAGGATATTCACGCAAAAAACCAAGGCATAACTTTGTTTTTTGCTAATCAAGGTGGCGGCAGGATTCCGAAATCGTCGATGCAATCCTTGCCAAATCCAGTAGGTCCAAATGGCACAATTGACTAAAGCAAATACTCGAACGTTGAAAAGATTATCCCCATTTAAGCTAACGCCAAACCATTGGTGGGAAGCCCAATCGTTTCCATAGTAATTCGATTCATAATACATCAACCACCAGAGCATCATAACGGTAATACCCGCCCCTACTAAGGCTTGATGACCTCCCATTAAGGCCAAAAGCGCCGCAGCACTGTAAAATAGACCACAAGCGGCGGCTAGGACAAGATAGAAACTGAAGATTTCCGAGATAGGAATTTGGGCCACCAGTGCAGTCATTACATAACTGGGTATGGCGATCGCCATAGCGAGGTAAAGTAACACCGGAACCCCAAGCAATTTGCCAATTAAAATGCTCTGGCTGGATTGAGGACTGACGCGAATAAAGTTTAAAGTCCCCCGGCGTTCTTCCCGAGCCAAATCTGAAATCAGCATATAGACTCCCCCGCTGATTAGCACGAGGGGAAAAAGCCAATAGAACACCTGATTTAATTCTTCTTTCCACTGCACCCAATTAATCAGGCAAGGGCTATTTTCTTGGAAAATACAATAAGTACCATACTGGTCATCAGGTGCAGGAATTTGGCTAATGAAGGCGAGAAAAATTAAGAGTTGCAAACCAATGGAAAGCCCCACGGACAAGAGCAGGTTCCGCCTTGTCAATCGACCTTTTAATTCCCGAACAAGCTGGGGATTCCATTCTCCGAGACGATCCATTAAACGACTGGTCATAGTAGTAGTTCCTTAAGGTACAAAACCTTCTAAAAAAGCGAGTATAAAGGGAGGTTGACTCTAGGCTTAAGCTTTGGGAAATCTGGGCCTTGCATGACTAGCAAACAGCAATTTAGAATGGGATACACCGGCTTGGTGGATTTGATAGTTTAAGGTTAGCATTAAGGCGGTTATGGCGACAAACTGACCTAATAAACTAACAAGTATAGCCATTGTTGAGGCTTCCGGGAGGGCAAACCAGGGTGAACCGAATACAAACAGCATCCATAATGTGGTATGGACAGAAACAGTCTTAAAGAATAGGACGAAGACTAGAAGTGGTAAAGTTAGAGCAACTATTACCATTCCCATTGAAAGGAGTACGGGTTTTGGGGATTTAATTAAGGACAAAGACTGGGCGATCGCACTGTAAATCCAGATTAAATTTAACGTCATTACCAGCCCTAATCCCGCTTTTAAAGTCTCTTCAAAACTGCCGTGCCACAGGAGTATCCACGGGATCCAAATGACGGCTACAATGCCAAAATTAATGGCGATCGCAACTACAGAGGGACTTTTTTCCCCCCACATCCAATCCTGCCATTTAGAGTGCCGATGGTGAACCCTTTTCCGCCGGTTTTCATGAGCATATCGTGCCCAATCTAAGAGGTTTGGTCTCCAGGTAGAAATCGCCGGAATAATCAACAAAAACATAAACAACGTTAACACGGACATGATAGACATCAGCGGCATTAACTCTTCTTCAATAGCACTCGGAGAAATCCAGGGATAGAACATCCCCAGTATCCAAATTTGAAAGCTGGCTGTTAACCCATAGCTTTGAGCTTTACTTAATAATGTGCCATTGGGATTTTTGAAATACCGATTTAGCCCTTGCCAAATCCAGTAAATACCCCCAATGAAACTGAAGCATAACCAGGCAAATGCCAAGTTATAATTTTTCCCAAAGTCTTCGGAGAAAAACCACTTAAATGCAAATTCGTTAAAATCGCTATTTTTCCAGCTTAAGTAGTACAAAATGAACGAGA
This sequence comes from uncultured Oscillatoriaceae bacterium, assembly GCA_965650385.1. Classification (GTDB taxonomy): domain Bacteria; phylum Cyanobacteriota; class Cyanobacteriia; order Cyanobacteriales; family Laspinemataceae; genus Laspinema. Next base: position 1,268 of record CBFGOM010000250.1, on the reverse strand, counting down.
CCAAACTGTAACCCAGCCAACCCGCTAAAGCACTACTGATGATTGATTGATATTGGACTTCAGCCACAAATAACGCATTGAGAAGGGTTCCGAGATAGAGAAAAGCACCCAAGGCAAGGACGACGGCATAAAAACCCAAAACCCACCCCAGGGGAATACCGGCGGCGATCGCACAGATTAAATGTAAAGGAATTGCTAACCCCAGCCCTAGGTACAAAAGAACTGGAACTCCGAGTAATTTACCAATCAAAATGTTTTGACTCGTTCGCGGACTCAATCGCAGGAAATTGAGAGTTCCTCGCCGTTGTTCTTTGACCAAATCGCTACTTAATAAATAGACCCCTCCAACCCATAAGATTAAAGGGATTATAAAGCTGAGATTATTAAACATAAATTGCCACTCAATCACCACTTGATTATCCGGGCAGTAGCCACTAGAGTAATCAGATCTATAGAGGCAAGTTTTCCGAGAAGCAATCCCTACTATTAGGCACTGAATAATCCCTGAGAGAAATAAAACACTTCCCACAGTTTTGGAATTTAATCGCCCTTTAAGTTCTCGAACTAACTGGGGATTCCATTCACTCCCATGTTTTAATACTTTTGCAAACATTTTACCCAATTTAAAAAGAAAGAACACCGAAAATTATAAAAAGGTGAAAATTTCAATCCCTCAAAATCCACCTGTTTTTATAAACTAAGAGGCTTGCTTATGGCCTAAATTCAGGAAAATTGTTTCCAAATCTTCCTGAGTCGAGTGAAATTCATGTAACGGAATCTTGGCATCTACCAGCGATCGCAACAAATTGGCACTGTCTTCCGCAGTTCCAGCAAAATGCACACACAGGGTTTTCCCATCAGGATTGATTGCCCATCCCTCTACTTGCGGACACTGTTTTAGTTCGGCTTCTAATGCCTCTAACTGACCCAAAGTTGAGATTAAAATTTGCTGACGACTCAAGCGCTGGTAGAGTTCTTTCAAAGGTGCACTTTCCACCAAATACCCAAGCTCCATAATTCCCACGGACGTGCACAATTCCGCCAAGTCACTCAACACATGAGAGGAAATCAAAATGGTCATCCCTGCTTCGCGCAAGGTTTTAATAATTTCCCTAAACTGCATTCGGGCGATGGGATCTAACCCTGAAACTGGCTCATCAAGTAGCAGTACAATCGGTTCATGGACAATGGTTCGCGCCAGAGAAAGCCGCTGTTTCATGCCTCGGGACAAGGTAGCGATCGAACTATTACGCTTATTCTCTAACTGA